>CAYSRK010000413.1:0-4850 GCA_964433385.1 uncultured Spirochaetales bacterium | reverse complement strand
ACCAGTACAAACTGAACCCCTCCCTTACCTACCAGGATATCCTGCCGGCAACCCTTTCACCTGAACTGCTGCAGGGGCTCCTGCGGGAGGACCTCGGCTTCAACGGTCTTATCCTGACCGACGCCTCCCACATGATCGGCATGGCAGCCGCCATGCGGCGGGAAGAGTATGTGCCGAAAGCCATAGCCGCCGGCTGCGATATGTTTCTCTTCTTCAACGACCTGGAGGAGGATTTTTCCTTCATGGTGAACGGCTACCGTAACGGGATCATCACCGAGGAGCGCCTCCATGACGCGTTACGCCGTATTCTTGGAATGAAAGCCGCCATCGGGCTTCACCGGCGACAGGCCGGGGGAACCCTGACACCTCCGAAGGAGGGGCTTTCGGTTATCGGCTGCGAGGAGCACCTCGAAATGGCTCGGGATGCAGCCGACAAATCGATCACCCTGGTGAAAAACACACTCGACCAGCTGCCGATCAGGCCTGAAACCCATCCGCGGATCAAGCTCTATACCCTCTACGGTGAAATGGGAGGCATCCACGGCAATACCACCGAATCAGAGAAGGTCATTATTGAGGAGCTGGAGCGGGCAGGTTTCGAAGTCCACCTGAACGACGGCACGAAGCGTGAGAAGGGGAAGACTCTTGAATACCGGAAGAGCTGCGATGCAGCGATAGTCTTCTCTGATGTCAGGGGGTATGCATCGGAGAACAACTTCAGAATCAGGTGGAAGGTCCCGATGTCCAGCGATATTCCCTGGTACGTCTATGAGGTTCCGACTGTCTTCGTTTCGCTCAACTTCACCACCCACCTGATTGACGTGCCGATGGTCAAGACGTTTATCAACAGCTACAGCAATACCCGTGAGGTGATACGGCAGACCATCAGCAAGATCATGGGGGAATCGGAGTTCAAGGGTACTCCCAATGAAAATGTCTGGTGCGATGCCTGGGAGAGCAGGAGATAGCGGAAGCGGCAGACGATTCCGGTCTGCCGCTGAGAATCTGTTCCGCAGAAAAAGGACAGCCCTGCTTTACTCCTACAGCCTGGTGCTCTTTGCGGCAGCCTCCCTGATTGCTCTAGCAGCCGTTGGCTTTACCTATACCAAAGTGTCAAACGTGCTGTTCGAGGAGGCGCATGAGACTGCCCTGAATGATCTTCAGGATATACAGCACCTCGCGGAGTCGGTCTTCAGCTCCACAGTGCAGTATCTGTTTCAGCTCATCGAGGAACCTTCCGTACGGGCGCTCGTCTTTTCCGATGAGCTGACTGACAGGGAGCTCCTAGATGGGACATCCCGGCTTGAGTCAGCCAAATTGTTCTCCCCGGTCATTGAATCGCTTGCAGCCTCATAATCACCCTGTTCAGTGAACCTGACCAGACGCTGGTAGTAATCCTCGGCGTCCTGCAGCACCTTGGCCTTGAGTTCGCCGAGCATGCTGTCATCGCGTTCCTGTGCAAAAAGGATGTCTGTGCTTTTCATGAAAAACCCTCCACTATAAGTATACGAACAGAACGGGTAAAATTCAAAGGATTCACCTCAATACTGCAGCGATAATCCGCCGGGCCAGGGCAGCTGTGTTCAGGCTGCCCCGAATTCTGCTTCCTTTCCGACTGTCGCTGTGATATCGTTGTTCTCATGAACAGCGAGTATGACATCATCATTATCGGTGCCGGTATCATCGGCACCGCGGCAGCGAGGGAATTCAGCAGATACAGCAGTTCAATCCTTTTGCTTGAAAAGGGGAGGGACGCGGCACTAGGGGCTACCCGGGCGAACAGCGGCATCGTGCACGGCGGGTACACGGCAAAGGCGGGAACCCGCAAGGGGGAATTCTCCATCAGGGGCAACCGCATGTACCGCCAGCTCTCCGAGGAACTCGGTTTTGCCTACCGCAGAACCGGTTCTCTGGTGCTCGCTTTCGATGAGGAGCAGAGGCTGCAGCTGCAGGGCCTGCTTGAGAATGGGATCTGTAACGGTGTCGAGGAGCTTGAGCTCAGAACGGCGGCAGCAGTCCTCGCTGACGAGCCGGGCATCAATGGTGCCGTCAGGGAAGCTCTTTACTGCGGCGAGACCGGGATCGTCAGTCCCTACGAGGCGGCGATAGCGTTCTGCGAACATGCCCTGAGCAACGGGGCTGTACTGAAGCTCAACAGCGAAGCGGTAGGGATAGAAACGGCATCCTCCGGGTTCAAGGTGACGCTGCGCAGCGGGGAAGTTTTCACCGGACAGGCAGTTCTTAATGCAGCCGGGCTGTACAGCGATCGGGTCGCTTCGATGGCCGGTGCGGATACGTTCAGCATCCGGCCCCGCAAGGGGGAGTATCTGCTCCTGCAGCGCGGTTCTGCAGCCCGTTTACATACAGTAGTGTTCCAGACCCCGACAGACAAGGGCAAAGGGGTGCTGGTTACCCCGACAGTCTGGGGGAACCTTATGCTCGGACCGAATGCCGAAGATATTGAAGACCGGGAGGACGTCAGCAGCAGTTACGCTGCCCTGAAGGATATCTGCACCCAGGCCTCACTCAGCATGCCCGGTCTGAACCTCTCCACCCTGATCCGCTATTTCTCCGGAGTCCGGCCCGCCTCCGACCGCGGCGATTTTATTGTGGGGGAGAGCAGGGTGCCGGGATTCTTTCAGGCTGCCGGAATAGAATCGCCGGGACTTACCAGCGCCCCGGCAATTGCGGAGAGTCTGAGTTCTCTGCTGCGTGAGAAAGGCTGCCTGGCCAGCAGGAAGCGTACCTTCTACGCCTTCAGGGCTCCGATAACCCTCCCTGAGCCCCTTAAGCCCTTTTCTGAGATCAAGGAGTATGTAGACCTCCCGCCCGGCAGTCCGCAGCGGATTGTCTGCCGCTGCGAACAGGTACGGGAAGAGACGATTATCGACGCTCTAAGCCGCGGGATTCCCATTGACTCGACCGATGCCGTGAAACGGAGGACCCGGGCCGGCATGGGACCCTGCCAGGGTACATTCTGCGGACCCCGGGTGCGGGAGCTGATTCGGCTCCGCACCGGTCTGAGCGATGATGAGATAGCAGGACCGCAGCCTAAGGATGTCGAACTGCTGAAAGCGCTGCGGAAGCTTCCGGACGGTCCCTGACGGCGGCTACGAGGCGAGCACCTTTCGTATGGTATCCATCAGGATTGAGTCCGTCTCAATGTCCGCGGTGCTTTCTCCCTCTGAGGTTTCGGCCTTGAGAAATGAATCGAATGCCGTTTGCAGGATGGAAAGCGTCTCATTTTTCTCAATCTTGCCGGTATTCAGGACCAGGTCGAAGGCGTTGATCATCTGGGCTTTGCTGGTCTGGAAGCAGTGATTGATGAAGGAGCTGCGGTTCTTATCGAGGGTCTCCACCTTGTTTCGGGCTTCCTCCTCCCCGATGGACTCCTCCTCCATGCAGCGCTTTATCCGCATCTCCTGCGGTGCCCATACCCTGACATGAAAGGCATCCCGGTATTCGTTCAGGGCGGCAAAGCAGCCGCGACCGAGAATGACGCAGTTACC
This sequence comes from uncultured Spirochaetales bacterium, assembly GCA_964433385.1. Lineage (GTDB taxonomy): Bacteria > Spirochaetota > Spirochaetia > JABMQR01 > JABMQR01 > M55B182. The sequence continues at coordinate 1,341 of CAYSRK010000413.1, read as the reverse complement.
CAGCGCCCCCAAGTGCAGGGTCACCTTTATGAGAAAATTCATGTAGTCGTTCTGGAATTCATCGAGCCGCTCCCAGATGGTAAGCGGCGACGCGTAGAACTGCTCAAACGAAACCAGGCCGTAATCCCTGAAGATAGCGGAGAAGTCCTCCCGGGTTACCAGCTGGAAACCGGTTTTCCGAGCAAGTGCTTCAGCCAGGGCGGTACCTCCGCTGTACGCTTCCCGCGACAGAGTAATTACTGACATATCCGTACCCTCCTGTACTATTCATTGTAAACGTGTCCCCGGGTGAACGCAATGAACGAGAGGTCCAGGTACGGAAAGTACGCCTTTTTTGTGAGGACATTCAGAGCAGTTCCCCGATCCTCTCTATGATCCAGCTCCTTTCCGGAACAGGCATCACCACTCCGGGATGGGGAAGTTCGGGAATCTCGATCAGCGTAACTGACGATCCGGCTTCACGGGCAAGCGTTGCAGCGCGGCGGCAGTCGGCAAGGAGCACATCGGCTGTACCGGCAAAGATGACAGTCGGCGGCAGGTGGGCAAGATCCCCGTAGACGGGGCTGACAAGCGGGTCGTAGACGGAGAGACTGCCGGCGTAGGCCTTGCCTGCCTTGATCAGCTCCTGAACATTCAGAAGGGGATCCAGAGGTTCGATCCGGGCGATATCAGGGTTGGTCATCGACACGTCCATCCAGGGAGCAAAGAGAAACAGCTTATGAGGCAGCGGTTTCCCTCTGCGGCGGAGCAGCTGGGAGAGGGCGAGCGCCATGCCGCCTCCAGCGGAGTCTCCCATGAACAGCAGATTCTGCGGGTCCGCCTCAGCTGTGAGCGAATCATAGACGTTCTCCATGAGACGCATCACCTCTGCTGCGGTATGCTCCGGGGCAAGCGGGTAGTCGGGGACGATCATATCGCTGTGCAGGGCGTCGGAGAGCAGGGCAATGAACCGCCAGTGCTGCGCGTAGAGACCGCGTACATAGGCGCCGCCGTGGAGGTAGAGGGTGCGGTACCGGGGGGGTTCCTTTCGCGGGCTTACGTGGTAGACGCTGCAGTCCCCGATCTGCCGGACGGTCACCTGACGGCTTCTGCTGAGCAGTGCGGGAGGACCTGAGCCGATTCTCCGCTTATGCGGGAGGCTTACCAGCCGCTGGCGCCGCTTCATCGCCGCAGTCCGCATGATAATCTTTGCCGCTTTGCTCGCGGTGCTCGGAACCGGAGGTTCCTCGGAATAGGGTTTTTTCATACCTGATCCTACGAAAAACGGGCTGCAGTAATCTGCTATGAGTACCGCAGCTTCATCCTAGCACGGAGACGGCATGGCTGTACAGAAGCGGTTTT
>CAYSRK010000412.1:0-15558 GCA_964433385.1 uncultured Spirochaetales bacterium | reverse complement strand
TGCGCCGCCGCGCTGGCGGGAGAGGTGGGTCCATGCCCGGGTAAGCCGCGGGAGGGAGTACTCCTGACGGGCAAGGGCGGCCTGAAGCACGGCCTCCCGGGTGGAAGCCCGGTCGGCAAAGATCTGGAGAATAACTTCCTGCCGGTCTATTACCGGGCAGGAAACAATTTTCTCCCAGTTGCGCTGCTGGGTCGGATTCAGGTTCCGGTCAAACACAATGCAGTCAGCTGAAACCTCGGCAGCTTCAGCAGCAATCTCATCCCGTTTGCCGGTTCCGACAAGGAAGGCGGGGTGGGGGTCTCGGAGGGTGACAATCACCGACTCAGCATGCTCCATCCCCATGGTCCTCACGAGGCTTTCAAGCTCGGAACGTCTGTACTGCGCCCGTTGCTCATCGGTGTCTCCGTCTTTGATAACTACCAGAAGAGCCCGATCCGGACGGATGCGGGCGCTGTCGTACTGAAACTCACTTTTCGCCATATGTGCATAGAACACTAATTGAGCTCGGCCGGGATGTCAAGGTCTGTTTCACAGCTGATACAGGTTCAGGATGGAGGGGATCATGCGGATGCTCTTCAGCACTTTCTTGAAATCCTCATCCTTGTCTACTTCCATTGTGAAGCTGCCGGCAAGGCGTCCGTTTTCCGTCTCCTGGAGTTTTCCCTCAATCAGGTGACCCCGATACTTTTTAACCGCGCCCTCAATTTCGGAGAAGAGGTCCGAGGTCAGGCGGCTTGTTACGCGGAACTGGCGGGTCTTGCGGGGAGTGGAAGCCTCCCACTCCACCTCGATGCTCCTGCTCTCAATGTCTTTGATGTTTTTGAGATTGCTGCAGTCCCGCCGATGCACGATAATTCCCCGTCCCCGTGAGATATAGCCGACAATATCATCCCCCCGGGAGGGGGTGCAGCACTGGGCGATGCTGATCATCAGATTCTTCTCATTGCCGATTCGGAATGCGAGCTTGGCCGAATCCATGACCTGGGTGATGATCGGCCCATCCTCTTTTTCCTGAGAAGTCTGCGGTTCCGGTTGCGGCGGTTCAGCGGGGGGTTTCTCAGGACGTTTTTTGGCTATGATGCTCTTGTCGAGCAGCAGGCTTTCATCGTGCTTGTTCAGCCAGTTCCTGATTTTCTGGCGGGCGCGGGATGTCTGCGCCATCCTCAGCCAGTTGATGTGAGGACGGGCATGGGGGGAGGTCAGAATTTCAATGACCTGGGTATTCTTCAGCGGCTGGCTCAGCGGGATGATCGATCCGTCAGCCTTCGCTCCGACGATGTGGTTGCCGACTTCCGTATGAATGTGGTAGGCAAAATCGATTGCTGTGGCGTTGAGGGGCAGTTCCACGATATGGCCCTGGGGGGTGAAGACATAGATGGAGTCCTTCAGCAGTTCGGACTTCATCTCCTCGTAGAAACTGTCGGATTCCAGTTCCTTCTCCCAGCTGCGAATCTTGTTGATAAACCCGAGGGTCTCAAAGGGGAGTTTTCCGCCGCCGAACTCCTGCTTGTAAGCCCAGTGGGCAGCTATGCCGAATTCAGCGGTGTAGTTCATCGCCTTGGTCCGGATCTGAATCTCAAGGATTCTCCCGTCAAAGCTCATAACCGAGGTGTGAAGACTCTGATACTGATTCGCCTTGGGCATGGCAATATAGTCTTTGAACCGACCCTCGATCGGCGGCCAGAGCTTGTGGATGATTCCCAGGATGGTGTAGCACTCATTGGTGGTATTGCACAGGATCCGCACCCCCATCAGGTCATAGATTTCATCCAGCTCCTTCTTGCGTTTCTTCATCTTCCGGTAGATGGAGTAGAGGTGTTTAGATCTGGTGGAAACAAGGATGTCAGAGATGCCCTCGGAGGCGGAGGCCCGGTAGATCGCCTTCTCGATACGTTTGAGAAACTCACTGCGCTCGCTCTTTTTTGAGAGCATGAACTCTTTGATGAGCTGGTAGGTATCAGGCTGGAGCGTTTTGAGCGCAAGGTCTTCAAGCTCAGCCTTCAACCAGGAGATGCCGAGCCGGTCGGCGAGGGGGGCATAGATGTCGAGACACTCAGAGGCAATTCTCTTCGCCTTGTCCCGCGGCAGATAATCGAGGGTGCTCATGTTGTGCAGTTTGTCGGCGAGCTTGATGATGATCACCCTGATATCCTTGCTCATGGCGAACAGCATCTTCCGCATGGTTTCCGCGGCCTGGACGCTCTTGTTCTTCACCTTGACGATCGATATCTTGGTTACCCCGTCGACAAGCAGGGCTGCTGTTTCGCCGAACTGTTCAGTGATCTGCTCGCTCGTTGTGCCGGTATCCTCGACGCAGTCGTGGAGAAAGCCTGCAATAACTGAATCGGCATCCATCCGCATTTCGACCAGGATCTCGGCCACATGGTAGGGGTGGGTGAAGAACGGCTCCCCGCTGGCCCGTTTCTGGTCACGATGCAGGTTTTCAGCCCAGCGCGCGGCTTCCATGATTTTTTCCCGCTCGGCTTCAGGAAAGTGTTCGATTTTCTTTTCAAACTGGTCCAGTAGATCTTTCATTGTTCAGCGCTGCTCTTCTCCTGCCGGGCGGCGTTTGCCCTACGCGCGTCCGAGTACCGCCCGTTCCAGACCGCTGAGATCCCGCAGAACCTCAACGTGCGTGAATCCTGCATCGGTAAAGAGGTTTTCAACCTCCCGTGCCTGGTTAAACCCGCATTCAACCATAAGATAGCCGTTTTTTTCCAGTTTAGCAAACCCCTGAACAACAAGCTTGCGCAGTATGTTCAGACCGTCACCGCCGCCGTCGAGGGCAAGAACCGGTTCACCTCTGCTGAGGCACTCCGGGTCTTCTGTTTGAGCGGATGTCAGATAGGGCGGATTTGCCGTGATGAGGGAATAGGTTCCCGGAACCTGCTGCAGAAGGTCGCTGCGGTAGGCGGGAAGCTCTCTAGCGAGTATGTCGCGCGAGTTGCCGAGACTCACCTCAAGTGCCTCAGCAGATATGTCAGCGAGGACCACCTCAGCCTCGGGCATCTCGGCCTGAATGCTGATGCCCACACAGCCGCTGCCGCAGCAGATATCTGCCGTGCGAAGGCAAGGCAGTCCGGACCGAAGCAGGGTGAGAGCTGTTTCAACGAGCAGTTCCGTTTCCGGGCGCGGGATAAGCACCCGCTCGTCAACGCGGAAGGTATACCCGAAGAACTCCTTGAAGCCGAGGATGTAGGCGACCGGTCTGCCGCCGGCGCGCTCGTCAATATAACCTGAAAAGAGCTCGGCAGCAGGTGAAGGGACTGTTTCCGGCAGGGAAGCAAGCAGCTTCTCCCGCGGCAGAGATGCAGCCCGGGAGAGAAGCAGCAGACTGTCCAGGTAGGGAGTTCGGGTGACTCCTGTCTTCTCGAGGCGCTTAGTTGCCATGCTGAGCAGCTGCGAGAGGGTTTTTGCACCGGTCGTGGAGTTCATCACTCCTCTTCAAGCGCCTCTTCACCCGCCCGGTACTTCAGGGCATCAATGATCTCCTCGATATTGCCCTGCATGATAATATCGAGTTTATAGAGGGTGAGATTGATCCTATGGTCGGTCAGCCTGTTCTGCGGAAAATTGTAGGTCCTGATTCTCTCGGACCTGTCACCGCTCCCTACCTGGCTTTTCCGGTTTTCAGCCCGTTCCCGCTGCTTCTTATCCTCCTCCATTTCGTACAGACGCGCCCTGAGCACGCGCAGGGCCTTAGCCCTGTTTTTGATCTGTGATTTCTCATCCTGGCAGATGACCACGAGACCAGTGGGAAGGTGGGTGATCCTCACTGCCGAGTCGGTGGTATTGACGCTCTGCCCCCCCGGTCCGGAAGAGCGGTAGACGTCGATTTTCAGCTCCTCAGGATTGATCTGGATGTCGGTCTCCTCAGCTTCGGGAAGAACGGCTACCGTTACAGCCGAGGTATGTATCCTCCCGCCCGATTCGGTTGCGGGAACCCGCTGTACCCGATGCACTCCGCTCTCCCAGCGCAGGCTTCCGTAGACTCCCTTGCCTGCCACGGAGAAAATAATCTCCTTAAGCCCTCCGATACCCGTCTCATTCAGCGAGATAATCTCAATCTTCCAGCGCTTATCCTCGGCATAGTGAGCGTACATCCGGTAGAGGTCGGCAGCAAAGAGCGCGGCCTCCTCCCCCCCGGTTCCGGCACGGATTTCCATGATGATGTTCTTCCCGTCGAGCGGGTCCTGCGGGACGAGCAGTTTCTTCAGCCTGGCATCGGAGATTTCCAGCCGGCGCTCAAGCTCCTCAAGCTCATCCCGCGCCATTTCCCGCATCTGTTCGTCAGTCTCCTCTTCAGCAAGAAGTCTCGCATCGGCAAGTTCGCGGTTAAGCTCACGGTAGGTCTCATACTCGGCCACAGTATCCTGCAGATAGGCAAGTTCCTGCATCTTCTCCCGGTAGGCATTCATATCCTTCATGATCTCGGAGTCCGAAACTTCTGACTCGAGTTTCCTGCAGCGCTGGACAGCCCGTTCCAGCTTGATTACCATTTTATTCTGTTTGTCCATGGATACGTTCCTGTATGCGTCCTCTCTCAGACGCGACTGTCTCTGCGGTATGTATATCATCCAAGAAGGCGGTATGTCGATAGAGCGCTAGGAGGGTGACCCGCTGCGTACCGGACTCTTTTCTCGGTCGGTTTTTTTTATCCTCTCGCTTTTCAGCCAGCGTACGCCGATATAGCAGAGGGGCGTGTCCAGGAGGGCGAAGAGCACTTTGAACAGCCAGTAGGGTATGATCAGGCTGAAGATGAACCCCGCAGTATAGCTGGGGTTGATCCGGTAAAAGGCTATGAACATGAATATCACGGTGTCGATGAACTGGCTGAATATGGTCGAGAGGTTGTTCCTCAGCCATAGGTATCTGCCCCGGGTAACCCGTTTCCAGAAATCGAAGGCAGTCACGTCGACGCTCTGGCTGATGATAAATGAGATGATGCTGGCGAAGGTCATGCGGAGACTGCTGCCAAAGATGAGGGCGTACTCCTCCTGCAGACCCCAGGTGGCGTTCGGGGTCATCCTGATGCTCAAAAACACCATGGCAAAGGAGAAGATAAGAATGCCGGAGGCCGTTCTGACGAAGGAGCCGGCCCGTTCACGGCCGTGCACCTCTCCGACAATATCGGTGATAAGAAAGAGCAGCGGCATAAAAAAGATGCCTACCGACACTCTGATGCCTGCAATTGAGGTGATCTTTGTACCGATGGTATTTACCAGCACCATGCTGCCGACAAACAGCGCGAGCAGCATCTCTGTCCTTCGATCAATTTTTGACATCGCATCCGGCTCCTGTCAATAACACGTGGTACCCTACCATACAGTAATCCGGTCTCTTAGTCAAACGGCGGACGTGAAAACCGTCGGTTCAGCAAGCGGGAAAAAAATCGGGCCTGAATCTTGGAAAAACTTATTGCACACGTGTAAAAATTTTCTGTTGCATTACTCTCCGGGTGCAGTATAATACGTGGTACGGGACAGCAGACACCCGTTGATTACGGAGAATTGGAGCAGCTGATGGAACCGAAGACGATTGTTGTCGCAATAGGCGGAAACTCCCTCATTGAAGACCCGAACCATGTCACCGTCGCCGCCCAGTATCATGCGGCCCGTAAAACGATGAAGCACATAGTCGCCCTTGCAGCGCAGGGGCATCGCATTATTATCGGGCACGGCAACGGTCCCCAGGTCGGTTTTGTGCTCAGGCGCTCAGAACTGTCCCGAAATGTTCTGCACACCGTCCCCCTTGACTCCTGCGTTGCCGATACCCAGGGAGCTATCGGGTACAACCTGCAGATGGCCGCTGTCAATGAGGCCGAGACTCTTGGTATCAGCGTTCAGGCAGCGACGGTCGTGACCCAGGTGCTCGTAGACCGGGGGGACCCCTCATTTGCCGACCCTTCAAAACCGATCGGTTCCTTTATGGACCGACAGAGCGCTGAATTCTTCCGTGACAGCGAAGGCTGGCGGATAGTCGAGGATGCCGGGCGCGGCTACCGCAGAGTGGTGCCTTCACCCCGTCCAGTGAGCATTCTCGAACTGCAGACAATCCGCGCCCTCAGTGAAAGCGGGGTCTTGGTCATAGCCTGCGGCGGCGGCGGTATCCCGGTAGTGCGGGAGCCTGACGGAGAGCTGGTCGGCATCGAGGCGGTAATCGACAAGGATTTTGCCGCATCCCTGATGGCGCGGGAGCTGAAGGCTGATCTGTTTATCATCTCCACTGCAGTGGACAAGGTCTGTATCAACTACGGAAAGCCGGACGAGAGAAAGCTGGACTCAATAACCTGCGCTGAGGCGGAAAGCTACGCGGCACAGGGACATTTTGCCCCCGGCAGCATGCTGCCGAAGGTGAAGGCGATTGTTGAATTCGTCCGGGAGACCGGAAACGCGGGGATTATCACCGACCCGGCCCATCTCACGGAGGCGCTTGCCGGCGAGGCCGGCACCCGCATCGTACGGGACTGAAGTTCTCCGTCTCAGTGCGGTGATCCCCTCCTGTTCAGCGGAAGCCCGATCAGCAGAAAGCAGGGGGCGAACAGCGCCAGAGTCAGCCAGTTCTGCTGGGAGAGAAGCGCTGGGAACAGCAGCTTTGCCGGGACCAGGACCGCTGCAAGGCTGCCCTGGATGAGAAAGAGCCTTCTCTGCAGCGGTAAACGATCTTTATTTCCCCTCATGATCCGGAAACTCAGCACCCCTGCAGCCAGAAGCAGGGGAGAGGTAACGATCAGGTTCTCGTTCCCGTAGGTTACATCATGATCGGTGAAGAACATCATAAAAGCCAGCGCAATCCCCCCCAGTCCCGGCAGGATACTGATCAGACCGGTATACAGACCGTAGAGACTGCGGAAGAGGGATGAAGAGCCGCGGCTCAGCAGCTGAGCGGCGGTGCCCAGTACCAGGCTCAGCAGCAGGGCGTACGGCCAGTGAACAGCCGGTTCATCGGGAACAGGCGGCCGTCCGGGCGCCTGATCGATAATTGTTCTGCTGCTGACGAGCGGGCGGGGGGTACCTCCTTCCGGAGTATAGGTAAACTCCATCAGCGCCTGTTCGAGCTCGGAGGGGAGAAACATGTCGTCCCAGCGGGTCAGGGGTCTGTCTATGACCCCGCTCTGCAGATAGTTGAGCAGCCAGTCCATGAGGTAGTTTGTACCGGAAAAACGGCGGATGTGCTCCCGGTAGGTCATCTCGCCCTCCTGAGCCTGAGCCCAGGTCTTGAACTGCCCGTCGACGGCAAGATCGATCACATCCCGGATCCGCGTCGAACAGTTGTCGTAGTAGTGATGGTAGAGATAGATGTTGTTGCCCGGCAGGACATTTTCGCGGAGAAATTCAGCTGCTCTGTAACGGTTCTCCGGCGGCAGATCAAGCCTCACGCTTGATATGCTGCGTTGCTCCTGCAGCGCTGAGGCGATCCGGTAGGAGGCAGGCGAGTCATCTACCCCGTAGTACAGTCGCCCGAGGGCGAAATTCCGGTAGAAGTTGTCCTGTCTGAAATCAAAGATGCCGTAGTCATAGAGGGTGCTGGTTTTCCTCAGCGAGTCTTCGACGATGATTGCGGTGTGGCCGTACCAGAGGTAGACCGGATCTCCGGGCCCGATCGTCAGCACGGTGAGCGTGAGGTGTTCACCAAGCTCAGCTGCGGTCTCAGCATTAGCCGGATTATGTGGTATAGTGAGCAGGAGTGTGATCCACACTGGAAGAAAAAGTCGCAATGGTAGTTTGGCTGTCACTGCCGCCATCATAGCACGGGACAGCGGGAAAATCATCACTGAAGGTGAACAGGAACGGCTGAATTTCAGTCCCTTCCGTACAGGGTGATGTCAGGAGCTTCAGATGAAAGCGCAGCGTTTTATCAGCACGCCCGCGGTCGTGCTCAGCAGCAGGCGCATGGGTGAAATCAACCGCAGCATAACGCTGCTCTCCCCCGAAACGGGGCTGGTAACCGCTGCGGCCTACGGGGCGCGCAAGGGCAAAAGCCGCCTGAGCAGCAGGGTGGAGCCCTTCGTCTCGGGACAGTTCTACCTGTACTACAATCCCGTCAGCGGTCAGTATACCGTCAAGGATGTTGATGAACCGATGTTCCGGGAGTTTCTGCGTGAAAGTCTCTACGCGCAGTATGCCGCATCTTTCTGGGCGGAGATCATTCTGAGAACCCACAGCGGCGGCGGAGAGTATGAAAGGCTCTTTACGTTTCTTCTTGAAGCGCTTGATGTGCTTCAGGGTACCGTGCAGAAGCATCCCGATACGCCGCAGCCCTACCTGATCATCCAGTCAATCTGGCGGTTTCTCGGTCTTATCGGGTACCAGCCGTCTTTTTCGGAGTGCTGCCGCTGCGGCCGGGCGCTGAGCGGATCCGGTGTAAAATATCTTGATACCGACATGCAGGGGTTTGCCTGTTCGGACTGCGCAGTCTCCCGGCAGGCGCCCCTCTCGCAGGGAGCCCTTGCCTACCTTACTGCAGCGCTCAGCCGCGGACTGGCTGATGCGCTCTCGGTGAAGCTTTCCGAGGCAGCGCTGTCCGACCTGCGTTCGGTTTCTCTCCTGCTGATCAGCCACGTGGTCGGCCGTCCCTTGAAAACACTCCAGGGGGGTATACTGTGAGGGTGTTTCTCGCACTGCCGGTTGCCTTTCCGGCTGCCCGTGAGCTCAGAAGAAGGGCGGAGAAGGCAGCAGGCCCCTCAACCTCCGTCCGGTTCACGGCAGAAAGGCATATGCACATCACCCTCTTTTTTTTCGGTGATCGAGATCAGGAGTTCGTGGATGAACTCGGGAATCGTATCAGCTGCTGGGCTGAAGGGCTGCGCAGTGAAGCAGGAGGTTCCCGGCAGGGGGTGCTGCCCCTCCTTGATATCAAGGAGCTTGCCGTATACCCGAAGAGCTCCGGTTCCCGCCGCCTCCAGCCGAGGGTCCTTGTCGGGGAGATCAGCCGGGGCTCCGCTGAGATTGCCGCGCTGTACAGACAGCTGCTGCCGATTATCGAGGCACAGCAGGCCGGGATCCGTACGGTGCGATTCAGACCGCACGTGACTGCGGGAAGGTGGGGGAGGTCCGGCGGGAGCGGTGAAGCCGCTGAGCTTGACGGTTTCCCGATCCGGCCCCCGGTAACCTTCAGCGCACAGGAACTGGTGCTCTACAGATCGGTTCTGAACCGGGAAGGTGCTTCCTACGATCGCCTTTTTACTGTAGAGTTGTCCCCATGGTTTGGGAGAAAAAAGCAGTAGACAGTTCGCGGGTACGGCAGATTAGCAGTGACTACGGTATAGACCTGCTGACAGCCTCCGTGCTGGAACGGCGCGGAATACGGGAGCAGGAGCAGATCAAGTTCTACCTCGAGTCCGATCTCGCGTATCTGCACAATCCGTTTCTCTTTGAGGATATGGAGACCGCCGTCGACCGGATACTTGAAGCGGCTGCCGAGGGTGAGAAGGTCAGGATATTCGGGGACCGCGATGTTGACGGCATGACCTCGACAGTAATCCTGGTTGAGGGACTCCGGGAGGTCGGGATTGAAGCCGACTGGAAGCTTCCGGAGGGGGATGAGCCCTACGGCCTGACAAAAGAGGGGGTCAGGGCGTTCTATGAGGATCACGGAACCCTGATAATTACCGTTGACTGCGGTATCTCCAACCACGCCGAGATCGCCTGCGCCGCAGAGCTCGGCATCGATACGATTGTCCTCGATCACCACCTCAGTGATACGCTCCTGCCCCCGGCTGCGGCGGTCATCAACCCGAAGATCGAGGGCTGCGGCTACCCGTTCGCTGATCTGGCCGGATGCGGAGTCGCCGCCAAGCTCATCTGGGCTCTCCGCTTCTCGTCAACCGATCTCTATAAGCAGGAGATGGTGCTGCTGCACGCTGAACCCGGCAGCGGTACGGTCATTATCGAGGCTGTGAAGCTGGAGAACCTTATCGAGATTGACCGCCTGCGAGTGGAAGTAGTACCCGGAGTTCTCAACCTGACCACCTCCCGGCTGGCCGATTTTCTCATCGGCCTGCCCATTCTCACCTACAACCGGGATATCGAGTACCGGCAGCTGCGTGAAGCATTCGGCAGCCGGGTAGACATTCATCTCATTGAAACCTCAGCCGAAATTATCGCCCAGTTTCCGGCTCTCTCGGGCAAGAGTCTGACCCGTCTCAGACAGATGAGCCGTGCGGCCAAGTACCAGTCAGGCGGGGCGGGCGAGATCGACATTTTTCTCAGTCTTTTCAATGCCTATATCAGGGCCAAATATCCGCAGCTCTCCACAGGCTACGCTGCGGTGCTTGATCTTGTCGCTATCGGTACGGTGGCTGACCTGATGCCGATGCGGGATGAAAACCGCATCCTGGTCCGCAGCGGGATGAAGCAGCTGAACAGCAACACCAGACCAGCGCTGGCAGCCTATCTGGCAGAGCAGAATCTGCTCGGGCGCCGGCTCTCCACGACCGACATCGGATGGCAGGTCTCCCCGGCATTCAATGCTGCCGGAAGGCTGGGAGTTCCCCAGGTTGCCGTACACATGCTGCTGAGCACCGAGGCGGAAGAACAGTCCCGTCTTGCCCGGGAGCTGATCAGCTTGAACCGGGAACGGAAGCGGATAGGCGATGAAGCCTGGGAGCGGTTGTTTCTCAAGGCGGGAAAGAGCTTGAGCGAGCACAACCACAAACTGATCGTGGTCAACGACAGGAAGCTCCATCGGGGTATTACCGGGATAATCGCGACCCGCCTGATGAACCACTACCGGGCCCCCGCCATGGTGATAGCCCACCTCGAGGAGAAGATGATCGGTTCCGTCCGCAGCCTGCGGGGACTGAACGTCAAAGATTTTCTTTCAGGTTTCGAGGACCTGCTTATTGATTACGGGGGTCACCCGCAGGCGGGGGGGTTCAGCGTCAGGCCGCATAACTTCGATCTGTTTCTCAAACGCGTCTACAACGCCTCCGAGCACCTTGATGAGATGGAGGGGGAAACACCCCTTTCAATCGATGCCGAGGTGCCGGTCTCCTGCATGAATCCCGAACTGATCAAGGTTGTCGAGCTTTTTGAACCGTACGGGGAGGACAACCGTCCCCTGCAGTTCCTGCTGCGCTCTGCGGTGCTGCAGGAGGCAGTCCTCATGGGAAGCGGGGAGGTGAGGCACCTGAGGCTGCTGCTGAAAAGCGGTTCTCTCTCATGGCCGGCTGTCTTCTGGCGTTCCGGGGAGCGGCTCAACCGGGACTTTTCACCCGGAGATTCGGTGGATGTTGTCTTCAGACTCGGACGCAACTACTACAAAAACAGTGAAACACTGCAGCTGACCGTTCTCGATATCGCCCGAACCGGGTCTAAAGAGTTGACAAACGGCGAATAATCCGTACTATGTACCCTGCTGACACTATCAGACACGTTCCGGACAGGAAAGGGGGTGATTACTATAGCTTTTGTACGCGTCGACGACAATGAACCGCTGGAGAAATCGATCAAGCGGTTTAAGAGGATGGTCGAGAAAGAGGGCATTATCCGTGAGTGGAAGAAACGGGAATACTTTGAGAAGCCTTCAACCATCAAAAACAGAAAGAAGAAAGCGCTCGAACGGAAACAGATGAAGAAAGTTCGAAAGCTCAAAGCTATGAAGAGTTACTGACCTGCTGTCTTAACCTGTCTGTACCGCAGACGGCATTGCGCTGATGCGCTGCCGGATTCGCGCGGGATAGGGATCGTATGAGAGGCTGTTCTTAATGAACAGCCTTTTTTTGTGTAAACCTAGGTAAATAATAAAAATTTTACAGATTACCTAAAAATAAGCGTATTGATTTGACATAAACTATAGATAGGGATAGAATGACCATAAAACCAGACCAATCTGAAGGAGTCATTCATGCTTATTCTCATAGCAGATGCATTCGACTCTGAGCTTCCGGAAAACCTGAGGAAGTTCGCTGAAGTTACGGATGACAGCTCCCGCCTTGCCGAAGCGGAGGTGGTTCTCGTAAGAAGCAAGACCAAATGTACCCGCGCATACATTGATGCCGCTCCACAGCTGAAACTGATCGTCAGGGGCGGAGTGGGCATCGACAACATTGATGCCGAATACGCCGCCGGCAAGGGTATTGCGGTACGCAACACCCCGAAAGCCTCATCAATCGCGGTAGCCGAACTTGCTTTCGCGCTCATGCTCTCGGTTCCCAACCAGCTGATCAGAGCACACAACAGTATGGCCGCCGGTCAATGGCTGAAGAAGGAAATCAAACGTACCGAACTCTACGGGAAGCGGCTCTGCCTTATCGGCATCGGCAACATTGCGACTGAGGTCGCGCTTCGGGCAAAGGCCTTCGGGATGAAGGTGACAGCCTACGACAAGTATGTGAAGGAGAGTTCTGCAGCCGAGATGATCCCTGATATTGAGCTGGCAGTCCGTGATGCCGATTACATTTCCCTTCACCTGCCGCTTACTGCGGAGACAAAGGGCCTGTTCGGCCGTAACCTGATCGCCTGCACAACCCGCAAACCGGTCGTCATCAACACCGGCCGGGGAGACTGTGTCGATGCCGAGGCGATGTCAGAGGCGCTTGATTCGGGCAGCATAGCCTGGTACTGCACGGATGTCTGGCCCCATGATCCACCGGATGAGAGTTACCCGCTTCTGGGGGCGGATCATGTAACCATGACCCCCCATATCGGGGCGAGCAGCAGGGAGAATCTCAAGCGCATTGGTGACGAGGTTGTCGAGATCATTGAAGAGCTGTACGGAGAGGTGAGTGTATGAGCCGTAAGAAAAACTTTTTTGCCGGGCCGTCGGTGCTGCCGGTAGAGGTTCTCGAAGAGATCCGCGATGAGATCATGGACTACGATCACAACGGATTTTCCATCATAGAGGCGAGCCACCGCGGCAAGGCCTTCGATTCGCTCTACCATGAGTGTCTGGATAAGGTAAGAACGCTCCTCGAAGTCCCTGCCGATTACAGCATATTCTTCCTCGGCGGCGGGGCGACTCTCCAGTTCGCCATGATACCGATGAATTTTCTCGGAGAAGACGCCGCAGCTGACTATGTGCGCAGCGGTTCCTGGGCGAACAAGGCCTGCGATGATGCGCAGAAGATCGGCAAGGTGCGGGCAGTCTTCGACGGAAAATCGGGCGGCTACACCTCTCTGCCCGATGCGAGCGCCCTCAGCGTTCCCGAGGACTCAGCCTACCTCTACCTCTGCTCGAATGAGACCATCGGGGGGATTGAGTGGAAAGAGTGGCCGCAGACGGGCAATGTGCCGCTGATAGCCGATATGTCGAGCGACATCTTCAGCCGGCCGGTACCCGTTGAAAAATTCGCTATGATTTACGGCGGAGTGCAGAAGAATCTCGGTCCCGCCGGTGCGACGCTCATCATACTGCGCAACGATATGCTCGACCGTAACGAGCCCCGGCTGCCCTCGTATCTCGATTACCGCACCCACGCGAAGGCCGACGGTCTGTTCAACACCCCCCCGGTCTTCTCGATCTGGGCGGTGAAGCTGGTGCTTGACTGGGTGGAAAGCCTTGGCGGAGTGGAGATGATGCAGGAGAGGGCTCAGCTGAAAGCCGGTATGCTCTACAGGACCATCGATGAAAGCGGCGGGTTCTACCGCTCCCCGGTGGACCCTGCCTTCCGCTCCGTGATGAACGTTGTCTTCAGACTCGGCAGCGAAGAGCTCGAAGCGGAATTTATTCAGGAGTCGGCGAAAGAGGGTATGCTCGGACTCAAGGGGCACCGCAGCGTGGGCGGTTGCCGCGCTTCAGTCTACAACGCCCTTCCTGCAGCCGATGTTGAGGCGCTTGCCGCATTCATGCAGGATTTTCAACGCAGGCATGCGTGAGGCAGCTTGCCCCGAGGGCGAGATGGAGCAAAAGTATGAAAATTGATGAGATGAACATTGCCATCATCAAGCAGCTGCGCGATGGGCGCAAATCCTACAGCGCCATAGCTGAGGAGCTGTCAGTGACGGAGAATACCGTGCGCTCGCGCGTGAACCGTCTTGTTGAGGAGCGGGTTCTCGAGTTCGCCGGGCTTGTTGACCCGGAGGCGCTTCCTGGGGTTCAGATAGTGATCATGGGGGTAAAACTCAAGACGATGGACCTCGGGCGCAAGGCAAAGGAGTTTACCCGACTCAAAGGAGTGATTTCGGCCGCCGTAATTACCGGCAGGTATGATCTGCTCGTGCATGTCATCCTCAACGAGGATGAAAATTACTCCCTGCTCGACTTCTTCACCAAGGAGCTGGTTAAGATTGCTGAGATTCAGGATGTGGAGACGTTCGTGGTCTACCAGTCCTATGGACTGAAAGTGCCCTACATTCTTTAGGGGGAACGGTAAGCGGCGAAGATCGTATGCAGCTGTCAGAGCGATACGAAAAAGGAGTGTACAGGATGAAAAGAACTCCGCTTTATGAGACCTACAGATCCTACAGCGGCGTGAAGCTGATCGATTTCGGCGGTTGGGAACTGCCGGTCCACTTTTCTGAAGGAATTACTGCCGAGCATAACGCCGTCCGCAGCGCTGCCGGCATATTTGACGTTTCCCATATGGGTGAAGTCATAATCAGGGGAAGCGGGAGCAGAGCGTACCTGCAGTATCTGGTGACCAACGATATCAGCGCTTTAGCCCCCGGGACGGTTATCTATTCACCGATGTGCTATCCCGACGGTACGGTGGTTGACGACCTGATCATCTACTGCCTCGCCGAGGAGCATTTCCTGCTGGTCGTCAATGCGGCAAATACTGACAAGGACTATGCCTGGATAAGCGCGGAAAATCCCCTGGCTGCCGAGGGCCGGATTCCGGGCTCACCGGAGATTGAAAACTGCTCCTCAAGCTGGTGCCAGATTGCGGTACAGGGCCCGAAGGCGGTGAATATCTTGGAGAAAGTCTATCCCCAGGCTCAGGATGTCAAGTTTTTCACGTTTCACCGGGATGTCCGCATAGCCGATGCTCAAGCGATTGTATCACGGACCGGATATACGGGTGAGGACGGTTTTGAAATCTATGCCGACAGCGGTGCGGCAGCTCAGCTGTGGAACAGCCTGCTTGAGGCCGGTGCGCCCTACGGACTGATGCCCTGCGGACTCGGCGCGCGCGATACTCTGCGCCTTGAGGCGAAGCTGCCGCTGTACGGCCATGAAATCAGCAGCTCGATTACTCCGCTTGAGGCCAACCTCGGCTACTTCGTCAATCTCGAAGCCGGCGATTTCTGCGGAAGAGACGCGCTGCTTGCGCAGCAGGCTTCCGGGATTCCCCGCACCCTGCGGGGGATCAGTATGGTTGACAGGGGAGTTGCCCGTGAGGGGTATGCGGTCTTTGAAATCGGGGGAGAGGAAGCGATCGGGTACGTGACAAGCGGAGCCAAATCCCCGGTTCTTGATCAGTTTATTGCATTAATTCTCATAAAGAGGGGGACCGGACTGAAAATCGGTGATACACTGGAGGTGGAGATTCACGGCCGCCGCAGAAAGGCTGAGCTGGTGAAAACCCCCTTTTACAAAAAGAGGTATGTACAGGCTGACTGAGTGCGGTCTGAAGTATTTACATCAACGCAGCTGTACGACCGGTTCTTATCCGGA
>CAYSRK010000411.1:0-7350 GCA_964433385.1 uncultured Spirochaetales bacterium | reverse complement strand
GCCCGTCCAGGGTGGGGATATTCAGAGCAGCGGTGAAGTTTCCGTCACTGCTGCCGCCGGCATGCCCCTGCTTCAGTTCTATCCCCAATTGCGAAGCAGTATGCGAAGCTGCGTCGAAGAGCCAGGAGCTCTCAGCATCTCTCTGCCAGGGCGGGCGCTCAAGCCCGCCGGCAACCTCCATACTGACCCTCGGGTCCTTCGGTTTGAGAGAGTCAAAGGCCTGCGTAACATACTCCATCTGTTCGGTTCGGGTGAGCCGTACATCAATCTCCGCCTCGGCATAATCAGCGACTACATTGACCGCAGTTCCGCCGCGCACGACTCCGACATTGATATGGAGCCCTTCATCAGGACGGGCAAGACTGTACACGTCGCAGATCTGGGATGCCAGCTCCTTTACCGCACTTACCCCCGCCAGGGGATCGAGTCCCGAGTGTGATGAGACGCCCTTCACCTTGATATGGTACAAGGCTTTTCCGCTCCTTGAGGTTTTCAGGGCCCCCCCTTCACCCAAAGAAGGTTCCGGGACAAGCACGCAGAAGCTGGAGCGGGCTTCCTGCTCAATGAGCAGGCGGGATTCAGGACTGCCGATCTCTTCATCGGGAGTGCAGAGAAGGGTTATCCCGGCCTTGAATTCTGAACTGCAGTGTTCAACCAGATACTTCACCGCAAACATTGACTCAACTATCCCGGACTTCATGTCAAATACGCCCGGCCCCCACGCCTCTCTCCCGCTTAGCCTGAACGGAAATGCGGAAAGAGAGCCCCTGGGGTAGACCGTATCCATATGAGTCAGGATAAGGATCTTCCGCCCACTCTTCAGATTGTTCGGCAGGATGTCGAACTTAAGAATCGGACCGAGGGGCGTATCGATGGTTTCGGTACGCACCATCGTCTGAGGCAGCTTCTCCATCTCAGCCGTGACGGCCCGGGAGCAGCGCTCCGCTCCCTCGGCATACCCTGAGGGAGATTCAATTTCTACTAACTTCTGCAGCAGGATAACCATTTCGTTCTGCACAGCTGCAAAGTACTGGATAGGGTCAGGTTTGCTCATGTGGGTATTCTGTCCATTGCAGATGCGGCAGGTCAATACCAGTCAGCAGAGAAGTACCGGAAGGGTACCCCTCTGCTGACCCCTGCATGCTTCAGTCGAGAATAAACGGACCGAGCACTTCCATGTTCAGAACGTTTTCTATCGGCAGCTCTTCTTTTATGTCGCCCGACTGGATCAGCAGCTGCACAAGCTTCTGCGATCCGGTTTTTGACAAACCTCCGTCGACTGCGAACATACCCATTTTCTTGTACTCATCGTAGGTGAGCTCAACGACATCCTGTTCACGGTCCGCCAGATAGGCCATAGCATCCGCCACCCATTCATCTTTGTTGTTGTAGGCCCACTGCTGAGCTTCGATAATGGATTCGGCTATCTTCTGGGCAACTTCGACGTTTTCCTTGAGCCAGTCGCTCCGTGCAATGTAGACGCTGTTGGGAACGTCGGGAAGCATAGCTCCCATGCTGGTAACCAGGCTGAAATCACCCATGCCCATCAGCTGTATCCAGTTGGGCAGGAATACGTTCACCGCATCCACTTTCCCGGCGACAAGACTCTGGGCTCTCGCTGAACTGCCGCCTATCTGGGTCCAGTTCACCGAATCGGGATCAATACCGTTGTTCTGGAAGGCCATCCGGGCTGTAATGCTGTCAAATCCGGCTGTTCCCGATATCCCGACATTTTTTCCCACTAAATCCTTCAGGCTCTTAATATTGCCTTTACCGATCAGCACGTAGTTGATTCTCGGCTGAGAAGCAGGGGCAAACGCCTGAAGCGGAGCGCCGTTGGAGACGGAGATTATCGTCTCATCAAGCCCTCCCTGACCGAACTGCACCTCACGGGCAAGCACAGACTGGGCTGTCTTGGAACCGCCTGAGTGTTCAATCAGTTCAATTTCCAGTCCCTTCGTCGCCGCAATCTCAATCATCTTGAGATTGGTCACATTGAACGCGTCCTGGGCTGATGTCGCCATTTTCAGCTTCACCACTCCCGTCTCCTCCTGCTGACCCTCAGCAAAAAGCAGGGCGCCGTTCACGAAGAGCATGCCGATTATCAGCACGCATACCATCACCAACTTTTTTTTCATGCTTCCACCTCCTGTAACTCTCTTACTCTTCACTCATCCAAGTTATGAGAATTTGTATACATGATTGTATAGCTGTATAATCAAAGCTGTCAAGGATTTTTTTATCTTTATTTTATTTATTCTTTTATATAAAAATAATTGTTACCAATAAAGAAACAAAGACAATCTGTAATAATGAGAAATTATATTATATTGTATAGTAAACACTAGGTGACTGACGCCTGGGAACACCCCAACCACCCAACTGCTTCCCGTGAATGCGGCGGACAGAGCCGGGTGCAGCAGCTGGTCAGGAAGACTACCGGTAGATTTTCCCGAATACCAGCCTCTCGGCATCCAAACTGCGCACAAAGGCGACGAGCAGCGCAACCGTACCTGCAATGTCATCCATATCACTCACCTCCACCGGGCTGTGAGAGTACTTTCTCGGTATGCAGATTGACCCGCCGGGTATCCCGCCCCTGGTAAGATGCACGGTGGAGGAATCAAGGTAGGTACTGGTCAGCACATCAACCTGATATGGGATGCCGAGGTTCTCCGCGGTTTCGAGCAGCCGCTTCCTGATCAGCGGATGGGTAATCATTCCGTACTTGATATCCGGTTTCCAGTCGGCGAGCCGTATCACCGGCCCCTTTCCGATATCGGTGTCGTAATCCTTGACTATGTCGGGATTCTTGACGGGCACCGTATCGAGGGTTATGGTGAGATCAGGTGCGGATTCATAGGCTGCCACAGCCGCTCCCTTTGCCCCGATCTCCTCCTGGCAGGTGAAATACCCGTAGACTCCGATGTTCTTCAGCTGAGAGCACTGTTTGAGGGTTTCAATGAGCACCAGGCAGCCGATCCGGTCATCAAGGGCCTTCCCGATTATCGCTCCGTTGGGTTTTACCACGCATTTCGTCGCAAAGACAATTCCCGAGCCTATCCGGATCCCCGCTTCGGTTACCTCGGCTTTCGAGCGGGCCCCGATGTCTATGAACAGTTCTTTATGGTTGACTCCCTGACTGACGTCAGAGGCTGTCTGGAGGTGCCTGCTTTTATTACCCACTACCCCGCGCTCAAGCGCGCCGGTATCGGTCATGATATCGACTTCTCTTCCCAACAGGAGCCTGTCATCTACACTGCCGAGCATCTCAAAGGAGATGAGTCCGCCGGGAGTGATGCGGCTGACAACAAAACCGACCTCATCCATATGGGCAAGGATTCCAATCGTGTATGCCTGTTCCGTTCCGGTGAAAGCCGTCAGATTACCGAGGGGATCTTCACGCAAGCTCGTGCAGTAAGCAGAAATTTCTTCCGCTATCCTCTCCCTGATCAGGTGCTCCTGCCCGGGCGGACCCGGGAGCTCACATAACTCTTTCAAAAGACTTGCTGGATGTGCGTTCATACGCAGTATTGTATATTGTGATATACAACTAGTCAATATTTATTTTTCTACTATAAAAAAGCTTGACTTACAGAGTAAAGTACATAAATATATACTATATGCCCTATATTAATGAGAATAACCATCTGCCGAAATATATACAGATTCGTGACTGGCTCTACGGGATGATAGAGAGAGGCAAAATTCAGGTCGGCAGCAGGATCCCTACCGAATCCAGCCTCGCGGAAGAATTCAACGTCAACAGAATGACTGTGAGAAAAGCCCTTGAAGGGCTCATTGAGAACAGGATGATTGAGCGCCGGCGGGGTAAAGGTTCCATCCTGATCAGCGCCAAACCTCAGAAATTTGTCTATGAACTGAAGAATATCTCAAGCTTCGATGACGATATGCACGCCCTCGGACTGAATCCGCGCACAAAGACCCTAGATGTCACGGTTCTTGACAATGTTCCCGAGATTGCCCGCAGGCTTGATCTGATCGATGATACACGGGTTATCTTCACCCTGAGAGTCAAGTACGCCGGTGATGTCCCGGTGCTGATCGAGCGAAGCTACCTGCCCTACCGGGAATTCAAGGAACTGCTGAACATGGACCTGGACGGGACGCTGTACCATATGCTCGTTGAGAAGTTCAACGTTGAGCTTCACCACTCGGAACAGGTGTTCAGCTCCGTGGCCGCATCGGCCAGGGAGAGGAGCATGTTCAAGGCTGCCGAAGGCGAGCAGTGTCTGCCCTGCATAAAGATGGAAAGCGTCGTCTACGACCCGAATAACATCCCGATTGAAGTGCTGCACTCGCTGTACCGCAGCGATTACTACAAATTCAGGATCCACTCGGGCGAGTACCTCTTCCAGAAACACCTCCATTAGGGGACGTTTTTTTATTACTGGAGCGTGTGAGGGTCAGGCCAGTATCCGTCGGAACAGTCCCGATAATAGATGGAACCAATCCAGTAGTCACCGGCATCGGAGAGCGCCCTGATGACCGGGTCGTGGAATGCGTAGGACTCGACTTCCTCTCCCTGGAAGAGGGATACCGTGAAATCGATGATGTCATCGTCATAGCCTTCAGTGCCGCCGTCGCGCTCATCAATATCGACGGTAAACCGGTATCCGTCCTCCACGTCAATATAGATGGTGTACCACAGATTCTCGCTGAATGCCGTATCCGATTTGCTGGATTCAGATGATACCTCACCGGAGCTGTCGTGCTCACTGACAACCATTTCAACCTGGCCAGCGCTTACAGCCGGGCGGATGAGTACCGACCGCTCACCCCCGACAGACGGGAGGCAGACCCGGGGTCCGGTAAACTCATCTCCGCTGCCGCGGAAGGTAAAGGAGAAGCGAAAATTCCTGCCAAGCTCTCTGAGGTAGGTGAGGTCGGAAGTTCCGTTCCCGTCTGAATCGCCGGCAGCTTTGATGTGGTAGGCCAGCGCGTTATCGGGATCATACCCTGCCGAAGGCCCGACAAACTCCCACTCCGGGGCATCTGCTCCGGACCCGTTCCACGTTCCGCCCGGCTCAAGCCGGCTTTTTTCGTACTCACGGTCTTCGGGAAGGAAGGTGATCCACTCTTCCTGACCCGCTGGACCGTCAGAAAACAGATCCGCAACGAACTGACAGGAGACCAGCGCAGCGGACACCGCTGCCAGAGAGAAACATATCAAAAGAACCCTTCGAGAAGCAGGCCGTCTCATGTTTCTACCCTCCTTTTTACAGCAGGTTCAAAGGAGCAGGACATCGTACCGGACACTGTATTCTACCACTGCCGGCGGGGGAATACCAGCGGTGATAGGGTGTCCAATCACCCGCTGATAACCGGGCATCTCCCGCCCCGAGCTGACGGCATGGAGGGAAAAGGGAGAATTTGCCGATACATAAATTCATATATAGGAATTTATTTTCTTGAATTTATTTGCACATCTCTTGCAACAGACTGCCGTTGCCGTGTAGTATGCCCCCGATTACTGAATACTCTGATGTATGGAGGACAGAAGATGAACATGCAGCAGTTCAGCAAGATGGCCCAGCTTTCCGACGAATTGAAGACCGTCTTAACACAAGCTCCCTCGGTAACGTTGGCGACGAAGATCGAGGATCTGGAGGAGCTTGCGTGCGGGGGAAAGGAGAACTCCTCCTGGACTGTCTCCTACACGCTTCCCGATGGCCGGGTGGTGGACGAAGTTGAGGTGGTAAGGGTGAAAAACGGTATCAGTGCCAACTACATTGATCCGTACATGCGCCGCCGCGACCCTGACTGCATGCTCATCGCAGATGAAAACGCCACTGATAAGACCCGCTTCAGGGACCGGTACAACACGCCCTTCGCCGAGCTGCGCAAAGAAACGCTGCAGTGGCTGGCTGAGACCGACCTGGCTATCTTTGCTTTTGAGATGGGCCAGAAGGGGCTGGGAGGCGATGCTCTGGCGGTATGTCCGGCAAATGCGGGTTTTTTTGCATTTGGGCTCGGTCTCCTGCAGGGGATTGTCGATGTGGAGGCCCTGGGCAGACCGTTCAAGCCGGACACCGTCATCTACGTAGCTCCCCCCTTCCGCCATACCCGTTTTGCGGGAAAACAGATCGTTGTGCACAACAGAACCCAAGCCCATGAGATCTTCTCCTATAACCTCTATCCGGGGCCGAGTGCCAAGAAAGGGGTGTACGGGGCACTTATCGAGCTGGGTGAGCAGTCGGGCTGGGTAACCGCCCACTGTTCCGCCGTGGAGGTGATAACGCCCTACGATAACCTTGTCGGTTTCATGCATGAGGGTGCAAGCGGCGGCGGCAAGAGCGAGATGCTGCAGCAGCCCCATCGTGAACCGGACGGTCGGCTTCTGCTGGGGCACAATATCATCACTCAGGAGAACAGGTATCTCGAAATTCCCAGGACCTGTGAACTTCACCCTGTCTGCGATGATATGGGACTGTGCCATCCGGACCTGCAGGATGCAAGCGGAAAACTGTCCCTTGCTGATGCTGAAAATGCCTGGTTCGTCAGGGTTGATCATATCCGCAGGTACGGTACCGACCCGGAGCTTGAGAGTCTTACCATGGCCCCGACCCTTCCCCAGCTGTTTTTGAATATCGACGCGGTTGCTGGGAGCACGGCGCTTATCTGGGAGCATATCGAAGATGAGCCGGGTAAACCCTGTCCCAATCCGCGGGTAGTTATCCCCCGGGACATGGTGCCCAATGTGACTAAGGAGAAGTCGGTCATCGATATCCGCTCGTTCGGCGTCCGTACGCCTCCCTGCACCGCAGATGCACCGTCTTACGGCATTCTGGGGCTGATCCATATCCTTCCCCCGGCATTAGCCTGGCTCTGGAGAATGGTGGCCCCGAGGGGGTATGCCAACCCGAGCATTGTCGATAAAGAGGGCATGAGCAGTGAGGGAGTCGGCAGTTACTGGCCGTTCTCCACCGGCAAACGAGTGGCTCAGGCCAATCTTCTCCTGAGGCAGTTTCAGGACGCCCCGAAAACAAGATACGTGCTTACTCCCAATCAGCATGTGGGTGCCTGGGAAACAGGGTTTATGCCCCAGTGGCTCGTAAGGGACTACCTTGCCCGCCGCGGCCATGCCCGATTCCGGCCGGAGCAGATAATTCCCTCCCGCAGTCCCCTGCTCGGGTACTCCCTGCGGAGCATGCGGATCGAGGGAACCACTATTCCCCAGTGGTTCCTGCGGGTGGAAACGCAGCCTGAGGTAGGAGCCGAAGCGTATGATGAGGGAGCCAGGATGCTGACGGAGTTCTTTCACCAGCAGCTGAGGAAGTACCTTGAACCGGGACTTGATGAGACAGGGAGGAAGATTATCGAATGCTG
>CAYSRK010000410.1:0-2256 GCA_964433385.1 uncultured Spirochaetales bacterium | reverse complement strand
TTCATCCCCCCGGTGGAGAAGGTGCTCCCGCCCCTGCCGGAACCGGCTGAACCCCTGATCTCGTCGGTAATCTCCCCAACGTACGGAATTCTTACCGCCTCAGCAAATCGGGCAGGGTCTTTCGTGTAGAGACCGTCAATATCGGTGAGAATGACCAGCAGGTCCGAATCGGTCTTGCTCGCTATCAGCGCGCTGAGCGTATCATTGTCGCCGAAGGCCGTTCCGATCTCGGCAGTTGAGACGCTGTCGTTCTCATTGAAGATCGGAATTACCTTCAGCTCAAGCAGCGCGTTGATGGAGTTTTGCAGATTGACATAGCTCAGTCGGTTGTTCAGCGTCTCACGGGTGAGCAGTATCTGCGAGACGGTGATCCCGAGCTTTCTGAAGATCTCCCGGTAGCTCTGCATGAGCAGCGGCTGGCCGATGGAGGCGCAGGCCTGCCTCATGGGTATGGAGGAGACTCGCTCGGCTATTCCAAGCTCCCCTGCCCCCATCCCGATCGCTCCGGAACTGACGAGCAGAACCTCCCGGCCTGCACGGTTCAGCTCCGCTATCTGCAGCGCAGTCCGCTCCAGGAAGGGACGGCTGATCCCGCCCGCTCCGCTGAGCAGGTTGGTGCCGATCTTAACAGTTATTCTTCGGCAGTGTTCGAGGTGACGCATTACAGCAGGCCCCTTACCCCAGGTCCCGGAAGGTGAATGATCGCGCCCCGGCACCGGTGTAATCGGCGACGATATGTCCGTTTCCCGACAGCTTCCATTTGTAGCTCATCAGCCCCTCGAGCCCCACAGGACCGCGGGCGTGAATTTTCAGCGTGCTGATACCCACCTCCGCCCCGAGCCCGTAGCGGAATCCGTCAGAAAAGCGGGTGCTGCAGTTCCACATGACATCAGCTGAATCCACCATCTGCAAGAACTGCTCAGCCGCGGCACGGTTTTCGGTGATGATGGAATCGGTATGGCCTGAACCGTAGGTGTGGATATGGGAAATAGCCTCCTCAAGAGAATCAACAATTTTAACCGAAAGAATAAGGTCGAGGTACTCAGTTCTCCAGTCCTCTTCAGCTGCCTCTCGGCAGGTAATGATTCTCCTTGTCTGCTCATCTCCGCGCAGCTCCACTCCGGCCCGCTCCATCGCCTCGGCAAACGGAGGAAGAAAGTCGGGGGCAATGCGTCGGCTGACCAGGAGCGTCTCAAGTGCGTTGCAGACTGCCGGATACTGACATTTGGCATCGACGGTAATTCTGACCGCTTTATCGATGTCAGCTTCAGCATCAATGTAGCTGTGGCAGATACCCTCCGCGTGGCCGAGCACCGGTATGCTTGTGTTATCCATCACATACTTCACAAATTCGTTTGAACCGCGGGGAATGAGCAGGTCTATGCAGCTGTCCAGCGTCAGCATCTCGCGTACCTGCTCCCGTGTTTCCAGCAGATAGAGCCAGTTCTCCGGTATGTGCGGCAGATTCAGCGCGGCTGCTGTTCCGCGCAGGATACGGGCGAGAATCTCATTTGTCCGGGCTGCCTCGGAACCGCCCTTTAACACTGCCGCATTACCGCTCTTCATGCACAGGGATGCTATCTGCACCAGAGCATCAGGACGGGACTCAAAGATCATGCCGATAACACCGATAGGACAGCTTACTCTCTGCAGCACCAGTCCCTCATCCAGCTCCCGCGCCTCAAGAACGCGGTTATTAGGGTCGGGAAGACCCTGCACCTGATGCATCCCTTCAAGGACGGCCTGAAGCTTTCCCTCATCAAAGAGCAGGCGCTTGAGAAGCGGCTTTGCGAGATTCGCCTCCTCAGCCCGCTTTATATCCTCCTGATTGGCAGCAAAAATCTTATCTTTTTCCCGCTCAAGCGCCTCAGCGGCTGCTTCGAGAAAAGTGTTGCGCTCCTGGAGTGAAGCTGCTGCGAGCAGTTTCTGACTCCCCTTAACTTCATGTACCTGTCCGTAGAGTGCTGAATCCATACCTGAGCCGCTCCCTCTTCCTGTTCACGCGGCGTAAAAAAAGCGCCGCATTCCCTGAAGCTTACCTGTTTTCCTTCTGTTTATCAACTCGGATGCTGAAGAGCCAAAGTGATTCCCTCCATTGTGTTTTTCATAACATAATGGTAGAATCGCCCGTATCAATTCCAGATCGCGAGGAGATGCGTATGACGACGTACCGAACACCGATATCCCTTCTGATTCTGCTGTTCCTGTTCTGCAGTTCAGCGGTGCTCATCGGAGCAGGCACCGATGAAGCCGCAC
>CAYSRK010000409.1:0-12068 GCA_964433385.1 uncultured Spirochaetales bacterium | reverse complement strand
TAAAAACGACGAACGGTAGCCGGTCTGCCTCAGACAGTCGCCTGAAGACAGTGTATCAAACCCACCAGCTCATGGTGTACTTTTTATCATTCCTCCTTGCTTTTTGGCGTGCATTTCATTTTACCGCGCGCGAGATGCTGCCGCCGCGATCTTGCCCTTGACACGGTGCCAATAACCCGTTCGTCACCCAGTGCTGAGCTGCTGTACCGACGATTCGAACGTCCGGCCTGCTTGGGAGGCAGCCGTTACCATCCATATAGGGCATATATAGAGCAGCTTCCCTGACGTGTACCTGCTCATGTTCTTCATATACAGCATATAGAGTCTGAGAAATTGGTGTAAATTCTGATGTAAGCAGATTGGTCAATTAAGAAATTACGGTTTCTATTTTCTCGTTAATATATTATCTTAAATGCAGGATGTTTGTATGAAAGAGCTTAGAGAAATAAAAGCGTATTTATCAGGCAAGAAATCCCATTTACAAAAATACGGCATAACCGAGATTGGAATTTTTGGCTCTTATGTAAAAGGATTAGAGACTTCTGAAAGTGATGTTGATATTTTAATAGATATCAAGAGGCCGGCAACGATCGGTTTATTGGAATTAATTGAAATTGAAAATCAGCTTTCTGAAGAGCTTAATACTAAAGTGGATCTTGTGATTAAATCTGATTTAAAACCAGCTGTCGGTGAACAGATTCTTCAAGAGGTCCAATACATATGAAACCTATTTATTCTGATTACCTGAATGATATTCTGAATTCAATGGAATTGTCACAATCATTTATTCAGGATCAGACATTACAATCGTTCTGTGAGGATGGGAAAACTCAGTTCGCTGTTATAAGATGTCTTGAAGTTATTGGCGAAGCAGTCAAACGATTGCCAGATGAACTAAGAAAAGATAATCCTGACGTGCCATGGAAAGCTTTGGCCGGCATGAGAGATCGATTGATTCATGGGTATGATGTTGTTGATCCAGAGGTAATCTGGATCACTGTAAACAAAACGATCCCAGGAATTATTCCAAAGATCAAGGATCTCATTGAAACCGCGTAATCTTACGCAGGACTGGACTTGGAAAAATAGCGCTATTTGCTCAGCTTTTTTCTGCCGGCAGTGCAGAATGCACACTCGACAGACTGCCCTGTTTTAGATCTCTGAAACGATTGAATGAATAGTGAGCACAAGTTTATATCATTCAAATTTAGTTCTTGGCAGCTATCCATCCGTACACTGCTCGAGCGTATGTGCGGCCATCGGAGAGAAAAGAAAAGCGAGCAACCTGAAGGCTTCTCGCTTTTCTTTTACCCCGGAGACGATTCGAACGTCCGACCTGCTGCTTAGGAGGCAGCTGCTCTATCCTACTGAGCTACCGGAGCAGGAGACTGCATCCGCAGTCTGAAGCATACGGTACCTAAAAAGGAGTTCGCTGTCAATGCTGCAGTAATCAGCTGACGGATTGACAAAGACAAGCAAGCTGCCATATGCTCGCGTTGAACAAGTCTGTGCAGGGTATGTTCATGTTTGTTTGTCTTTCTCACCCCTGTGCCGATTGCTGTTCAAGCAGATTGGAGCAGGATTCTGCATATATACTGTATAACACCTGTATAAATATTACAAAACATTCTGCTTATGATTGAAAAAAGCTGTTAATCAAGTATAATGAACAATATTTTTTTTACCAGAATTCCATAAAGGAGAGGAAAGCATGAAAAAAGCTGTATTAGTAGCTCTGGCTCTGCTTGTAAGTTGCTCCTTCATTTTCGCCCAGGGGCAGGATGAAGCTGAGACAATCAAAATTGGTGTAGGCGGCGCTCATAGCGGCGACCTCGCTTCCTACGGACTGCCGACCGTAAAAGCTGCAGAACTGGTTGTTGAAAAGATCAACGCTGCCGGAGGAATTGACGGAAAACAGGTTGTACTTGTTATCGAAGATGACCAGTGCAAAGAGGAAGTGGCAGTAAATACCGCTGCCAAACTTGTCGGTGAAGAAGTTGTTGCTGTTATCGGCCACATCTGCTCCGGTGCTACCAAGGCAGCTCTCGATATCTACAATGCCTCAGGTATCCTTGCGATCTCCCCCTCTGCCACCAGCCCTGAACTTACCCAGAGCGGTGACTATCCTAACTTCCTGAGAACTATTGCTCCGGACGATGCCCAGGCCCGTCTGCAGGTTGACTTTGCCGTCAATGAACTCGGCGCAAAAAAAATTGCCGTTCTGCATGATAAAGGCGATTACGGAAAAGGTCTTGCAGAATTTGCTCAGGCCGCCATCGGCGACACTGCTGCTGAGGTCGTAGTATTTGAGGGAGTAACCCCCGGTGCAGTAGACTACTCGGCAGTCATCAACTCAATAGCCCGTTCAGGAGCTGATACCGTCATCTACGGCGGATACCATCCTGAAGCAGCTCAGCTTGTCGGCCAGATGAAAGCTCAGGGACTTAAGCTGAACTTTATCGGCGGTGACGGTGTCATGGATGCAACATTTGTGGCTGTTGCCGGCGCTGATTCTGAAGGTGTTTACTCCACCTCAGCCGTCGACACCTCCAGCAACCCCATAGCGGTCCAGGCTGCTAAGGACCATGTAGCGAAGTACGGCGAGGAATACGGAGCATTTTTTCTCAATGCCTATGCCGCGGCACTGGCCCTGATGAATGCCATTGATGTAGCCGACAGCACAGACTATGACGATATCATGGCTGCTCTGAAATCTGAGTATGTCGACACAACCCTGGGAAGAATCAGCTTTGACGAAAAAGGTGATGCCATTGGTGTTGGATTTGCGATGTATCAGGTGAAAAACGGAAAATTCTCGCAGCTTGATTAATTTCTGAACGTACAGGGACAAGACCCCCCGGGCTCAGCCCGGGGGGCTGCCCTCTTCCTGGCAAGGTGGGGACTATGGATCTGGAATTCTTTTTCAAGCTGTTCATCGGAGGGCTTACAAAAGGCAGTATCTACGCGCTTATTGCAATAGGCTACACCATGGTGTACGGCATCATCGGGCTGATCAACTTCGCCCATGGTGAAGTATATATGATTGGTGCCTTCACTGCGCTCACCGTCGCCGGTATCCTTTCGGCTCTCAATCTGCCGATTTTTGCGATACTGGTCATAGCAGTGCTGTTGGCAATGATATATTCTGCAGGCTACGGATACACCCTGGAAAAAATAGCCTATAAACCGCTGCGTACCGCACCGCGGCTTTCAGCCCTTATCAGCGCGATCGGTATGTCGATCTTCCTCCAGAACTACGTTCTGCTTGCCCAGACTTCCAACTTCCTGCCGTTCCCCAAGATCATTCCCGATATCGGATTCCTGGAGCCGGTAAAACACATCCTCCGTTCAACCCAGTTCGTGATTCTTGTAGTCACCGCGATCGTCATGGTTCTGCTTACGGTGCTCATCAAGTATACCCGGATCGGCAAGGCGATGCGGGCTACGAGCCAGGACAGAATCATGGCCATGCTGACCGGAGTGAACGTAAACCGCGTAATCTCGATCACCTTTGTCATCGGATCAACTATTGCCGCGCTCGGTGGAGTCCTGATCACCTCCCATACCGGCCGTGTTCACTTCTATATCGGGTTTATCGTCGGAATCAAAGCCTTTGTTGCGGCAGTGCTCGGCGGCATCGGGAGCATCCCTGGAGCGGTACTCGGCAGTTTCGTACTGGGGTTCACCGAAAGCTACGGGGCGGGGTATATATCGAGTGATTATGAGGATGTATTTGCATTTATCATTCTGATCCTGATCCTGATATTCCGGCCTGACGGAATCCTGGGCAAATCAACCAGGCAGAAAGTGTGAGGTTGCGCATATGCTGAAGGATAAGTTGAAGAAATCACTGTTTATTGCCCTCTGGTTCGGCCTTCTGACGTTTCCGCTGCTGGTTACCCGAGTCAATACGATCGAAAACACCATCAAGTGGCGCTGGATAAACCTTCCTATACTAGTCATAGCGGCCTTTGCGCTCTCGTTTCTCTGGAATATCGCGCTTGAACGGAAGGAGAAAGGGACCCGCACAAGCCCCCGTATTACCCTGAAACTGCGGCAGGTCAGTGACCTGTTTACCGGAAACAGGAAAAGGAAGACAACCAGCATTATTCTCGTAGTTATTGTCGTCGTTGTCTTCCCGTTTGTTACCTCGTTTTATCAGCTGAGCATCATGAACACAGCCCTTATGTACGTCATGCTGGGACTTGGGCTTAATATCGTTATCGGGCTCGGGGGCATACTGCACCTCGGATACATAGCCTTCTTTCTTGTCGGTTCGTACAGCTATGCGCTTCTCAACCAGCATTTCGGCATCAACTTCTGGCTTGCGCTTCCGATAGGCGGTATTTTGGCCTGCATACTCGGTATTCTCATTGCCGTACCGGTACTCAGGCTCCGCGGAGACTACCTCGCTATCGTAACCCTCGCCTTCGGGGAAATAATGCGGATTATCGTCCAGAACTGGGACAGCCTTACCGGCGGGCCGAGCGGCATCCGCAGTATACCGAGACCAGCACTGCCCGGCATTACTCTCAGTCTGACTGACACCACCAAACTAGTCTATCTGCTGATGGTCATCCTGGCAGCCCTGACAATCTTCGTCACCGTCCGCCTGAAGGACTCCCGCATCGGCAGAGCGCTTATAGCTATGCGGGAGGATGAAATTGCCTGCCGCTCCATGGGCATCAACACGACCAGGATGAAGGTCTCCGCCTTCGCCGTCGGATCGGTATTTGCCGGAGTCGCCGGGGTAGTCTACGCGGCAAACACCACCTATATAAGCCCGAACAGCTTCACCATTTGGGAATCGATCATAGTTCTCTGTATCGTTGTCCTGGGGGGTATGGGATCCATCCCCGGAGTAGTGGCAGCCGCCTTGGTGCTTAAACTGCTTCCCGAATATCTGAGAGCGTTTACCGAGTACCGGATGCTTGTCTTCGGAGCAATTCTGGTCATCATGATGATCTTCAAGCCCGGCGGTCTGATACCCGAGAAAATGAAGCACTACAGCTTCACTGATGCCGGGGCTGCTGCAGACAGGAAAGAGGGGAATTCATAACCATGGGTGTGTTGGAAGTAAAAGACCTGACGATGGATTTCGGAGGACTGCGGGCGGTTGACCATGTAAGTCTTGAGGTCCACAACGGTGAAATTGTTGCCCTCATCGGACCGAACGGCGCCGGAAAGACAACCTTTTTCAACTGCGTTACCGGGGTCTACAACCCCACAGCAGGGACGGTGTGCATCAACTCGCCGAACAACGGGGGACCGGAGGAGATTCAGGGACTGCAGCCCCATGTGGTCACCAAAAAGGGACTTGCGAGAACATTCCAGAACATCCGCCTGTTTCAGAATATGACAGTGCTGGAAAATGTCATGATCGGTCGCCATTCCCGCCTTTCCTCAGGCATCGGCGGAGCGGTCTTCCGCGGAAAGAAAACCCGCGAGGAGGAGCAGAAGGTTATCCACGACTCCTACGAGGTGCTGAAGAAAATCGGACTGACAAAATGGGTGAACGAGCAGGCAAAGAACCTCCCTTATGGGGAGCAGCGGAGGCTTGAGATCGCCCGTGCCCTGGCTACCGAACCGTTTCTCCTGCTGCTCGACGAACCGGCTGCCGGTATGAACCCCCTGGAAACGCAGCAGCTCGTGCATCTTATCCGCAGACTGCGCGATGAGGAGAAACTTTCCATTCTCCTGATCGAACATGATATGAGCCTGGTGATGAATCTCTCTGAGAAAATTTACGTCATGGACTACGGCAAGCAGATTGCTATGGGAGCTCCGGCTGAAGTGAAGAATGACCCGATAGTCATTAAAGCCTATCTGGGGGAGGATGCCGATGCTTAGGCTGGAAAAGATCAATACATTCTACGGGAATATCCAGGCCCTCAAAGAGGTCGATATCGAGGTAAAAAAAGGGGAAATAATCACCCTCATCGGGGCAAACGGGGCAGGGAAATCGACCACGCTCATGTCGATCTGCGGAATCGTTCCCCCGAGAAGCGGAAGGGTGATATTTGAAGATCAGGAAATAACCCGAACACCTACCGATGAGATTGTCGCGAAGGGTATAATCCAGGT
Source organism: uncultured Spirochaetales bacterium (assembly GCA_964433385.1). Taxonomy (GTDB): domain Bacteria; phylum Spirochaetota; class Spirochaetia; order JABMQR01; family JABMQR01; genus M55B182. The sequence goes on along the minus strand of CAYSRK010000409.1, from coordinate 5,984 downwards.
CCCCGAGGGCAGGAGGATCTTTCCGGCCCTTACGGTAAGGGAAAACCTGGATATGGGAGCCTTTTTGCGGAATGACAAGGAGAAGATCAGACAGGATGTGGAGTATGTCTTCGAACTCTTTCCTATTCTGGCCCAGCGGCGCAACCAGGTGGGCGGGACCCTCAGCGGAGGTGAACAGCAGATGCTGGCCATCTCGCGGGCGCTTATGGCCAATCCCCGACTCCTTCTCCTTGATGAACCGTCGCTTGGCCTTGCACCCATCATAGTCCAGCAGATCTTCAGCATCATCAAGAAGATCAACGAAGAGCAGGGAACTACAATTTTTCTGGTGGAGCAGAACGCGAACCTGGCTCTCAGGACAGCCCATAGAGGGTATGTCATGGAGACCGGGAGAATAACCCAGGCGGACACGACTAAAGCCCTGCTGGCGAATGATAAAATAAGGGATGCCTATTTGGGCGTGTAGATATCAGGTGCGGACTGCTGCGGCGCAGACCGACAGAGTCTTGAATCCAGGAGGCAGCTAATGATAGTTGAAAGACGCATGACCAGAAACCCGGTGACGATTACGCCGGAAACTCCTATTTCGGATGCACAGCGCATCATGCGCAAGGAAAAGATCCATCGTCTGCCGGTTCTGGACAAGAAAAAAGCCCTGATAGGAATCGTCACCGAGAAGGACCTGCTCTACGCATCCCCCTCTCCGGCGACAACCCTCGATATCCACGAAATGACCTACCTGCTGGCAAAACTGACAGTCCAGAAGGTAATGACCAAGAAGGTGATTTCTATTCCCTCCAGTACCGTTTTAGAGGAAGCTGCCAGGATTATGGTGGATAACGATATCGGGGGTCTGCCCATCGTGGACGGCGATAAACTCGTAGGCATCATCACGGAATCCGATATCTTTAAGGTATTCATGGAACTGTTTGGAGCCCGTTCGAGCGGGCTGCGGGCAACGCTGCTTGTGCCGGACCAGCCCGGTGAATTGTCAGAACTGAGTAAAGCAATATTTGACAAGGGCGGCGATATCATTTCACTCGGAACATTCCTCGGCACCGACTCATCCAACTCTATCTGCACCTGCAAGGTGACCGGCATCGGTCTGGAGGAGCTCAAGGAAGCAGTTACCGGTCCCTACTGTCTGGAAATCATCGATATTCGTGAAACATAGGGACGCTGTTGGACTTTAAAGAGATGCTCGAGTTCTGGGAGCGTACTGACCGAGGGAAAAAGCTGACCGCCGCACTGATGAAAGAGGTTCACGAGCGTGATGCGGCTCATCGGCAGTCCGACGATGACGAGAAGAAAACCACCCCCGCACTTCTTCGCAGGATGAAACCCCAGGCTGAGCTTGACCTCCATGGCTGTACCGCTGCTGAAGCGCAGCAGCTGATCCTCGATTTCCTGAAAACATCGGCAGAGCAGGGGATGAAGAAGGTGCAGATAGTCCACGGCAAGGGCAACCACTCAGGCGGCGGAAGGTCCGTGCTCAAGGATGTAACCAAAGCCTGCATTGAGATATCTCCCTATGCCGGGCAGACGGGTACGCCTCCTGCGGCCGAGGGTGGAAGCGGAGCTGTCTGGGTTGCGCTCAAACAGAGGAAATCATAGAACTGGCAGCAGATGAAATGGTTCCGGAAACCTGATGCGGGAGAAGTGACAATTCAGCGTTCGCGGTAGATGATTCTTCCCCTCGTAAGATCATAGGGAGAAAGGGCAACTCGTACTTTATCGCCGGGTACAATCCTGATGTAATGCTTGCGCATTTTTCCTGAGAGATGAGCCAGAATCAGATGACCGTTCTGCAGTTCGACCCTGAACATGGTGTTGGGAAGGGATTCTTTTACAATACCTTCTACCTCAATAGCTTCTTCTTTTGCCACAAATCCTCCTGAAAATAATCAGGCTCCACAAGCCTAAAACCGTGAAAATTCTATGTGATGTAACTATTTTTGTCAAGGTCGGTTAATAGGCTCGGTTAATAGGCTGCTCTGTGCATCGCCCTATTCACTTCCTCAAGTGCCTGTGCAAAGTCAAAGTTCTCAATCAGGGCATAGATAGTCCGGCTGCGGCTGCCGAAATACGGCCGCAGCAGGTTTTCGTAGGTCTCCGCCAGAAAAAGGGCCTCAGTATCATGGGCCTCGAGGCAGGAGATCAGCTGTGCGGCCACGCTGTCGGTCTCACTGTCGAGCAGACGTATGTGTTCCCCTGAAGCATCCCGGGAAGAACTGGCGGACGGCTCATCTGCAAGCTGATACCGCACCAGGGTAATCAGCCCCTCCAGGGAGAAGCGTACAGCATCAACAGCTTCCTCTGCCGCTTCGGTCAGCCCGCGCTTCGCCGCTGACTCGAGCTTATCCGCAGCGGCCTGGAGCTTGATCGCGCCGACAGCAGCCGCAGCCCCCTTTAGCTTGTGGGCGAGAGCAGCGACAGCCGGCGACTCACTGTGGGACACAAGGAGGGCCAGCTGCTCGCCATCAGCTGCATGGGTATCAGCAAACAGCTTTATAATATCGAGATAGGTGTCAAGGTCGTTCATTGTGTATGTCAGACCCCTCTCGACGTCAAGTTCATCGCTGTCCAGCAGCCAATCGGGGATTCTGTTCAGGTTTTTCTCTTTCACAGCAGTCTCCGTTATCTCGGGTCTCCCTGACCCCTCTTCCTCATGCTCTTCGGTACTGGCTGACTCAGCCTCAGTTTCCCGACCCAGCTGCACGGCAATGCACCGGTACAGCTCAAGCGGGGTTACCGGTTTGGATAGATGACCGCTCATACCTGCTGTGAGGCTGCGTTCCCGGTCCTCAGTAAAGGCAAGGGCAGTCATTGCGATAATCGGCACATGCTCCCAGCCGGGAAGGCTGCGGAGGGAGACAGAAGCCTCGTACCCGTCCATCTCCGGCATCTGGATATCCATCAGAACCAGATCAAACTGCTGTCGCGCGGCAGTCTCAACAGCCTTCCTGCCGTTCTCTGCTGTCTCTACGGCTATATTCACGATAGTGAGAAGCTGCAGAGCAACATCGCGGTTAACCGGATTATCCTCCACAAGCAGCACCCGGATGGTCTGTCCCCGGGAAAAGATACGCCGGTAGGCTTCGGTGAGGTCCGCCTGTTCGTGAATGAACGGACCATCAGCCGAGATACGGGAGAGCACATCCCTGAGACGGGTCGCAGTAATTGGTCTGTTGAGGACCCTGATACGGTACTGGTCGGGAAACTGCTGCTGCTGCAGAATCTGGGAGGGGTAGGCGGTGATAATGTAACAGAGTCTTGAAGCTTTATCACTGACAGCACCGAGCCGTTCAATCAGCGAAAACGCATCCCGCTCTCCTCCCTTCCAGGGGAGAAATACCATGCTGAGAGCACTTTCGGTTGTGCGGAGCAGCTGTGCAGCCTCCTCCTCGGAGGCAGTTCTGTCTACCGGTATTCCGAAGTGGGCGAGCAGCGTCTCAAGCTGTGAGGAGATTCTGTCCGGGCTGCCCAGTATCAGGGCATGTTTTCCCTGAAACGGCAGCTCAAGCGGATTCTGGCCGGCTGCCGTCCGCACGCGCTCATAAGGCAGGATTATGGTAACTGTCGTCCCTTCTTGCTCCCTGCTTTCCAGTTTTATGCTGCCCCCCATCAGTTCAGCAAGCCTCCTGCTGATAGCCAGCCCCAGACCCGTTCCTCCATAGTTGCGGGATATGGAGCTGTCAGCCTGCTCAAAAGCATTGAAAATCAGGTCTGTCTTATCCTCCTGCACTCCAATGCCAGTGTCTTCTATCCGGACAGTAAGTTCAGCCCGCTCCGGAGAAAGGAATGCGGCAGTACCGGTAATGGTGACGCTGCCTGAGGGGGTGAACTTCACCGCATTTCCGATAATGTTCAGCAGTATCTGTGAAAACCGTCTCCCATCACCCCGCAGGACTGGAGGAACGTCGGGATCCCAGTCAACATAGAGATCAAGGTTTTTCAGTGCAGCCTTTTCTGAGAGCATATCACAGACGTGATCGATGAGGCGAAGCGGTTCAAAATCCTCGATTGAAAGCGTCAGCGCATCTGCATCGATCTTTGAGAGGTCGAGCACGTCGTTTATCAGCTGGAGAAGATGCTCAGCTGAGTTGAAGAGCCTGCGAACCTGCTGCTTCTGCCGCGAGGTGAGGTTGTCCTGCTGCAGCAGATGCGCATACCCGAGAATCGCATTCAGCGGGGTCCTGATCTCATGGCTCATATTGGAGAGAAAAGCGCTCTTGGCATTGCTTGCTGACACTGCAGCCCTGCGGGCACGTTCAAGCTCTCTTGTCCGGGTGGAGACCAGATCTTCAAGATGCTGGCGGTATACCTCAAGCGCCTCGTGGGCGGCTTTCTGTTCGGTAACCTCCCGAACAATTCCCAGAACCGATATCACCGCGCCTTTATCGCTGAACTGCGGTTCGGCACGGCCTTCAATCCATCGAAGCTCATCCGCATCAGTTATCCTGAACTCTGTACTGGTACGGATTCCCTCAAGAGCTTTCTGAACAACCTGCTGGACAGCGGGCAGATCATCTCTGAATACTGCCTCCAGAAACTGTCTGCTGTCGGCTTGAGAGCCTGGATGCAGGCCGAACATATAGTAAGCTTCGTCTGAGGCACTGAGCAGACCCGTTTTCACATCGAGAAAAAGATGCCCGGTATGGGATACCTCCTGAGCTCTCTTCAGGACTGCCTCATTTCGTGCCAGCTCTTCAGCGGTACGGATCTGATAGGAGTTGTGGAGTACCGTAGAAATCTGGTCGGCAGCCTGGCAGCAGAAATTCACATCATCATAGGCCGGGACTTCATGCCCTTCCGGGATCTCATAGATGATGAAGCCGGCCCTCTGTCCGTTGTAGAGCACATCACAACCGAGCAGGGGGCTGTCCTGTCTGAGACGAAGGAAGCTGCTGCTCTCATCCTCAGGGCTGAGAAGTACGAACTGGCTCTCCCTCTCCTCGATGAGGGGTGCGGGAAAGTCGGAGAGCGGCCGGACAGTTTCCTCCGGGTGTGAGGCTGATCCGGATTCGCGGAAGGCCACACGCCTGAGATTCTGCAAATCGTTCTCATACAGCCATATGCCGACTCCTGTGAACCCAACTTCCCGGACGAGTGTTTCAGCTGCTGAAGAGCAGAAGTGTGTGACCTCTCCCCGTATTCCCTCTGGACTGCGGCTGAATTCAGCCAGCAGGCGGCGGTATATGCCCAGCCGCTCTGCATGTCTGCGCTCTTGCTCGGCAGCAGCGGTCTCGGCTGTTATGTCCCTCCAGACCGTTACCGTCAGGCTTCTCCCCTGATATGGTACTGCCGAAGCCGCAATTCGTACATCCCTGACCTCCCCTCTGCCGGTCCTGATATGCGTGATGAGGCTGACAGGAGCCTTGAGGGCATCCCGGAACAATCCGGCCAGCTCCTCCCGGCTGCGATCCGATACCAGGATGCTGAGACCGCGACGCCGCAGATCTTCTGCGCTGTATCCGAACAGATCTATGTTCAGTTGGATCACCTGTTCAATATCGGCGTTCATCGGATCAACGACAACCACGGCATCAGCAGTCTGCCTCCCAACCTCATCAAGCAGGACCTCCCGCTCTGCCAGATGCTGAAGAGTCTGTTTACGGGCTATGAAGGATGCGATGCTGTCGGCCGCTCCCTCAAGGAGGGCCTGGTGCTCCTCAGGAGGATGCCTCAGATGTCCATCAGCTTCGTCATCTGCGGTTCGTATCGTGACGGTCAAGGAGCCGTCGTTTTCCAGATCGCGGGAGACTGCACAGAGCGGACTGCCGGAAACAGTATGCGGAGAACTGACTCGAATGTCGTTCCAGGTAACGGTAACCCCTGCGAGCTGCGGATCGGGAAGACTCTGCCTGATCAGGTCAGCGCAGTCGCTTAGGATTGCGGCAAAGGAGCGGTCGGTCTGGGAAGCTGCGCTCATGATGCCATAGAGAGCCTGGAGTTCGCTTACGCGCCGGTTCAGAGACTGCTGC
>CAYSRK010000408.1:0-5944 GCA_964433385.1 uncultured Spirochaetales bacterium | reverse complement strand
TGAGCGGGTGAGCTCGTCGGCGATCACGTGAAACGGACGATGGTTGAAAATATCCTGATCCCGGTTCTGCTGGCCTGAACCGCTTACGAGAATACAGCCGGGAAACGGACCGATGCCCTCAGGCAGGGTTAGGGTTCCGGCGAGCGTATGGCCTGCGGTTCCCGTCCAGGATACTTCCGCAGTTTTGTACGGGTAGGGGGGGATCGGATCCTGGTATCTGCTTCCCGGTCCGGAAACAGCAGTTGTTCTTTTAAGGTTGAGCGGATAGCTCATCCCGCCCTGCTTCCAGGAACCGGAAATCTCCTGCTCACCTGCCTCTGCAGTGAATACAGCCTGAAACCCGGAAAACTCGACAGTAAGTTCTCCTTCTCCGGAGAACTTCACGGCAGAAGCGGGTGAGGAGAACACATTCTGCTGAGGAATGGAGAGTTCAGCCGAGAGATCCTTGCCGGAGCCTGAAAAGTCGAACCGCAGAAGAATCTCCTGTTCTCCGGCTGCAAGCGTTCCCTCCCAGAGGCCGGAGGGAAGTATCTGAGAATTCGAAGGGACGGACTGAGATTCATTATCTCTGCAGGAGAGGATGAGCAGTGCCAGCGCCGCACAGAACAGCATCTTCCTGAGAAGGGGAAAGCAAGGCCGGGTGCGGCAGGCAGAAAAAAATTCCCGGTTCTGAGAACCAGGAATCGAAAGTCGGGCCCGCATCAGTCCAGTACGGAAAAATCGTCCTTGGATGCGCCGCAGAGCGGGCAGACCCAGTCATCTGGAAGATCTTCAAAAGCGGTTCCTGCAGCCACGCCGTTGTCCGGGTCGCCGTCAGCCGGATCATACACGTATCCGCACATATCACACACGTATTTCTTCATATAATTCCTCCGCGTTCTGTCCGCTGCCGAAAGACTTCCGGCAGCAGGAACAGCATGGTTTGTTTCCCCCATGACCAGGGGGGGGAACAGGGTTCCCGTTTTATGTTGTCCAGAGACCGTGCACGTTGCAGTGCTCACGAGCTGAGAGAACCTCCCCGTCGCAGGCGCAGCAGAACGTGACCGAAGGCTCATCCCCCGGTTTCAGGTCTTTGCGGTACACAGCTCCGTCCACGGTAAGTTCAATCCATTCGATATAATGGTTCTCCAGCATGGGGTGGAGGGTTGAGCCTACCGTCACCTGATAACCGCCGGAAACCTTCTCAATCAGCGGAACATGCTTCTCAGTTGCCGAATCGGCGTTTTTCGCCTCGAGCAGCACCATAGGCTCCCCGCAGCATACCAGTTCGCCTTTGCCGGTCCTCAGCATCTCCACCATATTGCCGCACAGCTTACACTCATAAATACCATTTTTTACGCTCTCTGCCATTTGTTCCTCCTTACAGGACTTGTTCTTCTTCCGCAGCCGCACGAACCGCACCTTTGAAGGTAAACCTTCCGCGGGCGGCCACTTTCTGTAACAGTTAGATTATTGTAACCGTATATGCAAATCAGTCAACCTCTTTGAAGACCTCAAAGTAGGATTGCGGGTGCTTGCATGCGGCGCACAGTTCGGGAGCGTTCACTCCTTCGTAGAGATAGCCGCAGTTGAGACAGCGCCAGATTACCGGTTCGCTGCGTTTGAACATGGTACCGGCTTCTATCTTTGCGGCAAGGTTTCTGTAGCGTTCCTCATGCCGCTTCTCAGCCACTGAGACTGCCTTGAAGGTGGCGGCCACATCGTTGAAGCCCTCCTGCTTCGCCGTCTCGGCAAATGCCGGATAGAGGGCGGTCCACTCCTCATTCTCGCCTTCGGCGGCTGCTTTCAGATTCTCCAGGGTGGAGCCGATAGCCCCGGCCGGATAGGCTGCAGTTATCTCAACCGGTCCGCCCTCAAGATACTTGAAAAACTGCTTGGCATGCACGTTCTCCTGCAGTGCAGTCTCTTCAAATATCCTGGATATAAGGACATATCCGTCCTTCTTGGCCTGTGAGGCGAAGAAATCGTAGCGGTTGCGCGCCTGTGATTCTCCGGCAAACGCTTTAAGAAGATTCTGTTCTGTTTTTGTTCCCTTGATACTTCCCATAGTACCCACTCCTTGATAATGGTCCGTTCGGGCTGATGCCGAACTTGGTTTGCCGAACACTGCCTGTCACTGTCCGTAGACAGCCAGTATCTTCTGCAGCTCTCGGATATATTTTCTCCGGTAGTTTTCCGGTTCGAGAATCTCGACCGCGTCACCGCATTGGACGAGCCTCAGCATGAGCTCAATGGAGTTTTCTGCATGCAGCTCGCAGATTAGCTCGCCCTGATCGTTTTCCTCGACCGATACGCGTTCACGGTAGAGCAGATTGAATGAATTGAGAGCTGAGCGCTCCTTCAGTTTCATCTTCAGCGGTACGAGATCGATACCGCCGTACCCCTCGACACCGTCGGGTTTCTTGAACGGCTTGAGGTTGTCGGGGATGGTGTAGACCTCATCAAGAATCCGGACGTCAACAATGGTGGTGATGTCCACCGTTTTGATCTCAGCAGTGTGGCGCAGGCGCCCGGTTACACTGATCGGCCTTCTCCCGTCGTTTCCTTCACGGAAACCGATAAAGTAGGGGGCAAACTCCGTCTCCTCCTGCAATGCCGGCCCGGATCCGCTTCTTCTGTGGCGGATGCGGACGATTTTTCCCGAGACCCACGCATCGATGAGCACCTCGAAAATTCGGGCAAGCTGCCTGTTTTCCTCGCCTGAGCTGGTTTCAATAGCTTCAGCGGCGGCATCAATGTTTCTACTGATCCCCGGAGCGTATGCACGCATGTTGCCGGCAATTTTCCGCAGGCCCGAAGCAAGGTGGGGGTTCTGAAACTCGCCCCTGCCGGCCAGCATCTCAGCGGAGAGGTTGAAGGCCAGGCTCTCGTAGATGCTGAGCTTCATGATATCGATATTATCCTTGGCGGAGATCTTGATGAGAAACTTCTCTTCGCTGATATTCAGGTGCTTCTTCAGCTCCTCCACATAACGGCCTACCGTGGATCGGTGTACCCCCAGACGCCTGGCAATCTCAGCCCGGCGCATACCCTCAGGGTGCGATAACAGGAGAAGTTCAAGCTGCATGATGCGGTCGCCTTTCATCCGCGGTACAATCACTCCCTCAGCGGCAGCCGCAGCATGGAATTCCTGACTGTCTGCGGCACTGCTCCCATTATACCACAGAACTGAGGATAGGGGAGGTTAGTTTTCATTCAGCCGTTACCTTCAGCCGTTACCGATGATCGGGGTTATCGCAAATAGCAATAATCGGTATGTCATGATAATATCATCAATAGAGCTTTTTTTTCGTTCGGAAAATTCCAGCCGGCTTTCCGCCGCACGCAGGGGGAAAAGAGGATGATGCTCATTAAAGAAGCTGCCGCAGTGATTATCGGGGATCCCGACAAGCGGGTGCTGTACGATACCGATATACTCATTGACGGTCCTCAGATACGGAAGATAGGGCGCAATCTCTCCCAGGGGCTTAGGCTTGGCACCTATGAGATCATTGACGGGAGGAGTTTTTTCGTCTATCCCGGCCTGGTCAATACCCATCACCATTTTTTCCAGGCGTTCGTCCGCAACAATGTCTGGCTTGACTGGTCCGTGCTCAGTGTTCCTGAATGGATTGAAACTATCTACCCCTTCTTTGCCGCAATGCCCCCCGAAGCGATATTCTACACCAGCCTCATCTCGATGACCGATCTTGTCAAGCACGGCTGCACGACCGCGTTCGACCATCAGTACTGCTATCCTGAGCGCGCGGGCAAAGAGCTTGTTGACCGGCAGATGGAGGCCGCCCACCTGATGGGGATGCGGTTCCATGCCGGGAGAGGCGCCAACACCCTCCCGGTCAAGGACGGCAGCGCCCTCCCCGAGGCGCTGATAGAGGATACCGATACGTTTCTCAAGGACTGCGACCGTCTTGTCTCGACCTACCACAACCCCGACCGTTTTTCCATGCGGCAGATTGTTGCCGCTCCCTGTCAGCCGCTGAACTGCCTGAAGGAGACGTTCAGTGAGACAGCTGCCTTTGCCCGTGAGCGGGGTATCCTGATGCATACCCACCTGGGGGAGGGAGAGGATGCGGCGATGGAGGAGCGATACGGGACCCGTTCCCTCAAATGGTGTCGTTCAGCGGGATTTCTTGGCCCCGATGTCTGGATAGCGCACGGATGGGACCTGCAGGAGTACGAGATTGAACTCCTTGCTGAAAGTTCGACCGGGCTCAGTCACTGCCCTGCCCCGATCATGCTCGGAGGGTTCAATGTACCCGATATTCCGCTGATGCACGCTAAGGGGGTGCGTATCGGACTCGGCTGCGACGGACAGGCGTCAAACGACAGTTCAAACCTGCTTGAGACTCTGCGGCTGAGCTATCTCCTGCAGATGCTTCGGGCCGGCAGCCGGGACTACCCCGTACCCGAACCTGCTGATTTTCTCCGATTCGCCGCATCCGGAGGAGCATCTCTCCTCGGGAGGGATGATATCGGGATGCTGCTGCCCTCCATGGCGGCAGATATGTTTCTCGTGAATGTTGACCGTCTGGAATATATCGGGGCTCTCCACGACCCGGCAAGCCTTCCGGTGAAAGTCGGCATCTCGGGCACTGTTGATATGACGATCATAAACGGAAGGATTGTGTATAAGGACGGCCGGTTCACCGGTTTTGATGAGCGCAAAGCGGTCGAGGCAGCCAAGAAGGAGTGCATGGAGGTCATGTACCGAAACCCGGATTATGCGGGAAAGATTATGAAGCGCCTCTAGCCGGGAAACTCTCGACAGCTTATCCGCGAGCTTTCATGATGATCACATCATCCACATGTGTTACGATCTCGGCATGATGAGCTTCGGCAATCCAGGCGAAGCTCTCACGGGCGTAGAAGCAGACATGGGTAGGATCCCTCCGATAGTACCAGGACGTAAAATCGACTGTCTCATCAATCATCCGGGTCATGATGCCCAGAAGCCCGGAAGGAGCAAGCATGCTGAAGAGGCGGTCGAACTCCCGGCCGGGATGGTAGAGATGTTCTGCCACCTCCGTTGCAGTGATGAAATCGTATCTTCTGCTGAACACCTGCAGGTTATCTGCAAAATAGGGGTCGTATGTATCGACTGTATGGCCGAGGCGCCTCAGCATGGCGGCGAGAACCGGACCGGGCCCGCAGCCGAAGTCAAGCCCGTACGAACGACGGGGGAGGAGGGCGGACAGCGGCTGTGCGAGTCGGGAGAGAAACGCCGTATATCCTGCATCGGGAACATTGTTATGCAGCTGGTAGCGCGAAAGCTCCGTCTCGCTGTCCAGACGCTGGTGCGCTGCTAGGTGGATAAGCCGACAGCATCCGCAGCGGTAGTAGATACCGGTGCCGGTTCCCTCAACCTTCTGCAGATCATCACTGCCGCACAGCGGGCACAGGATGCGTGATTCAGTCACGGGGCAGCGGTCTGGACCCGTATTTAATCCGGTGCTTGATATTCACGATATGGTCGATATAGGTAAACAGCACCCTGTTCGGATCGCCGGAGGCAATTGCCTCAGTGATCTCCTTGTGTTCCTGGGGAATAAGAAGGGGATCCGGGTAGTTCGACTGCGACGAACGGATCTCCTCAAAGAGGAAGGATCGCAGCGTCTGGTAGAGGGAGTAGAACTGCTCATTGCCCTGGGCTTTGATGATCAGGCCGTGAAAGCGAAAATCTTCCATAATCAGCTTATCGCCGGGATCGGTGAAATTCTTGACCGACTGTTCCATATTACCGACAGTCTGCCACAGCTCCTCAACAACGGCTGCAGCCGTTTCGGAACCGGCAGCAACCCGTTTCGCAAGCGATATAATGCTCCACAGCTCGATAGCCCCGCGCAGGTCCACCATCTCCTCAAACTCGTTTTCCCCGAGGAGGATCGACCAGGTCAGCGCCTCAGTCGAAATATGTGAACGTTCCTGAACAAAGGTGCCCTTGGCA
>CAYSRK010000407.1:0-5632 GCA_964433385.1 uncultured Spirochaetales bacterium | reverse complement strand
GTCCTTTCGCCGCTGAGCATGGTGGAAGATCTCGAGCTGTATCTGCTCACCTTCGATCCGGCCTCCGCCCTCATATCAGAACCGCACTTCCCCAACTCGGAGGAGTTTCTCACCGTCATCCTCGGGAAGGTGAAGGTCCAGGCCGGAGACAGGGAGACAGTGCTCGGGAGGGGTGATTTCATCTCCTACCACTGCGATGTCAGCCACTCGATAACGAATATCGGACGGGGCAAGGCAGTGGTGCACATGGTAGTCCGCTATAACGACTCGGTGAATATTCGCTGAGCGCCCGCTGTCAGATTTCCAGACCGGCAAACTGGCTCTCGTACAGCTCAGCATAGAAGCCGCCGCGTTCGAGCAGCTGCCTGTGAGTCCCGGTTTCCACGATCGCCCCGTCGTTCATAACGAGAATGGTATCTGCATCGCGAATCGTGGAAAGACGGTGGGCGATTATGATATTCGTTCTCCCCCTCATCAGGGCTGCCATAGCCTTCTGCACGTAGAGTTCGGTCCTCGTATCGACGCTGCTGGTAGCCTCATCGAAGAGGAGAATTACCGGATCGGCGAGAAAAGCCCGGGCAATGGTAATCAGCTGTTTCTGTCCGTGGGAGAGGTTCGAGGCGTCCTCATTGATCATCGTATCGTACCCTTCGGGCAGGGTACGGATGAAGTGGTCAGCATGGGCAGCCCTGGCGACCGCAGTTATCTCCTCAAGTGAGGCATCATCTCGTGCGAAGGCGATATTTTCCCGGATGGTGCCGCTGAAGAGCCAGGTATCCTGCAGGACCATGGCGAACATGGTCCTCAGATCTCCTCTGCGCATTGCCCGTATGTCGGTACCGTCGATACTGATGGATCCTCCGCCAGACTCATAAAACCGCATCAGCAGATTCACCAGGGTCGTCTTGCCTGCCCCGGTCGGGCCGACTACGGCAATTGAAGCCCCTGATGGTATTTCAAGGTTCAGATCCGTGATCAGGGGCCGTTTCGGATCGTAGCTGAAGTGCAGGTGTTCAATCGAGATTGCCCCGGCGGGGTGTTTCGGCACAGCAGGATACTGCGGATCAGGCTCTTCGGGTTCACTGTCCATCAGTTCGAAGACCCGTTCGGCTGCGGCTGCGGCAGACTGAATCATGTTTGCAATATTCGCCGTCTGCTGAACCGGCTGAGAGAACTGCCGCGAGTACTGGACAAAGGCCTGGATATCGCCGATCTCGATTACCCGCCTGAGAGCGAACAGTGCCCCTGCAACGCTGATAATTACGTACCCGATATTGTTTACCGCTATCATGAGCGGCATGATCACCCCGGATATGAACTGGGCCTTCCATCCAGCCCGGTAGAGCGCCTCGTTTTTCTCGGCAAATACGGCGGCAGAAGCCTCCTCACGGCAGAACGCCTTCACTTCCCGATGTCCGCTGAACATCTCCTCGATGTGTCCGTTGAGACTGCCGAGAATAGTCTGCTGCTCGGAAAAGTACTTCTGCGAACGCTTCACCACCCCCTTGATCACAAGGATATTCAGCGGCAGGGTGAGGATGGTCACGATAGTAAGCACGGGGCTGATGGTGAGCATCATCACCGTGATCCCTGCAAGGCTGACCGCAGAGGTAATTATCTGTGTAAGCGTCTGCTGCAGGGATGTGCTGATCAGGTCGATATCGTTGGTTACCCGGCTGAGAACCTCTCCGTGGCTGCGGGAATCGAAAAAGGTGAGCGGAAGCAGATTAAGCCGTTCCTTGACCTTTCTGCGGAGCGTGTAGACTGCCTCCTGGGCCGTCGAGGCCATAATGTACTGCATCAGAAAGCTGAACAGGGAACTGAGCCCGTACAGCAGGGCGAGGATTATGAGTAAACGCGTAACCGCGCTGAAATCGGAAGGCTGAACTGCCTCTCCCCGAGCCTGCATGAACATCTGAAAGAGCAGGGTTATCGCATTACCGAGGATTTTCGGGCTGAGAATCGTAAAGAGGGTGCTCAGGGCAGCGAGCAGAAACACAGCGGCAAGCTGGCCGGTGTAGGGACGCAGGTACCCGGAAAGCCGCCGGACCGCCTTGCGGAAGTCCTTCGGTTTTTCAGGAGGTATGCTCATCTGGGGGCCCCCGCCGCGCCGCGCGCCCCGTATGGCGGTATGCATGGAAGGCCTCTTCCCGGCCTGGGGGCGGGTTACGGTCTGCTCAGCGCTCATACAGCCTCCCCGCCTTCTAGCTGGGAAGAGGCGATTTCTCGGTAGAGAGCGCTGCGGTTCATCAGCTCATCATGGGTGCCCTGGCTCTCCACTCTCCCCTCGTCAAGCACTATGATATGGTCAGCCTGCATAACGGTGCTGATCCTCTGGGAAACAATAATTACCGCCGCTCCGGCGGTCTTCTTCAGCAGGGCTTTGCGCAGAGCCGCATCGGTTTTGTAGTCGAGGGCTGAAAAGCTGTCATCAAAGAGGTAGACCTCCCTCGGCTGGGCAATTGCGCGGGCAATGGCGAGGCGCTGGCGCTGCCCTCCTGAGACGTTTACCCCGCCCTGGGAAATCAGGGATTTGTACCCGTCTTCCATTCCGCTGATGAACCCGTCAGCCTGGGCAGTTTCGGCGGCCTCTGCGGTCTGCGCATCACTGATGTCCGGGGACCCGAAACGGATCGTATCGGCTACCGTGCCGCTGAATAGCAGGCTCCTCTGGGGGGAGAGACCGATTCGGCTGCGCAGCGCTCTCTGGCTGACGCGGCGCACGTCCTTTCCTCCGACGAGCACCGCTCCCGATTCCACATCGTAAAAACGGGGGATCAGATTGATAATCGTCGATTTTCCCGATCCGGTCCCTCCGATAACCGCGGTCACTCTCCCCGGTTCGGCTGTGAAGCTGACGCCGCATACTGCCGGCTCCTCAGCTCCGTGGTAGCGAAAGGTAACGTCACGAAACTCAACCCGGCCGGCGTTCAGCGGTTCAAACTCCTGCGGGTCGGGCGGGTCGGTTATCTCGGGATTCTTCCCGAGCACCTCCTGGATGCGGGCAGCAGATACGGCAGCCCGCGGTATCATGATGAACATCATCGAGAGCATCACGAGCGAGGTCATGATCCGCATGATGTACTGGATAAATGCCATCAGGTCCCCTATCATCATACCGCCTGCGGCTATGCGCTTTCCTCCGATCCAGATGACGGCAACGGTGGTCAGGTTGAAGAGCAGCATGATCACCGGCATGATCACCGCCATCAGCTTGTTCACGCTTATGGAGATGTCAGTAAGGCTGCGGCTCGCTTCGTCAAACCGTTTCGTATCCTGCTCATGCTTGTTGAACGCCCTGATCACCCGGACCCCCACCAGGCTCTCACGCATCACAAGGGTGAGACGGTCGATGTTCTGCTGAATCTTGGTAAAAAGCGGCACCCCCTTGGCTGCTGCAGCTGCGATGGTGAGTGTGATCGCGGGGATAACGGCGAGAAGAACCACCGAAAGCGGCGGGTCCTTCGAAACAGCCATGATGATCCCGCCCACAGCCATCATAGGGGCAAAGAGCATCATCCGGAGCATCATGATCACCGTCTGCTGAACCTGCTGGATGTCGTTGGTCGTCCGGGTGATGATCGCGGAGGTCCCGATCTCATCGAACTCATTCAGGGAGAAAGACTGCACCCGGGAAAAGAGGTCCCTGCGCACATCCCGGCCGAAGGCTGAGGCTGTGCGCGCTGAGAAAAAGCTCGATGCCGTCGCGGTAGCCGTGCCTGCGGCGGTGACGATGAGCATCTGCAGCCCCACCCGCCAGATGAAGGCAATGTCGCCGGTAAGAATCCCGATATCGACAATCCTCGCCATGAGAGTCGGCAGAAAGAGTTCGGACATAGCCCGAGCGAAGAGCAGAACAAAGATCAGCACGATCTGAATTCTGTAGGGTTTGAGGTATTTCAGCAGTTTCAGCATATGATAACAGCTCCTGCCCAGTCCGTCTGCGGCTGAGAAGGACCGTTGCGCGAGATAAGAACACCTTGTTAAATATACCCCCGCCCCGCCCGGATGGCAATATTCCCAGCAGGAGAATCCTGTTTCCCTCTTGCCGTCGCTCTGCCGTGTTTTCCGAGATGCGTAAAAAATTCACCCTGTACCCTTGCCTTCTTACGCTGTTATGGCGACCTTAAACTCTACAGGCTGCCTCTCATCCCTACTCTTTTTGTACTCGGGAGGCAGGAACCTTCAATCACAAGGGAGCATTCATGCAGATTGAACAGAACACGGTAGTATCCATGCACTACACCCTCTCAGACGATGAGGGTATGGTAATCGACTCTTCCTCCGGTAAGGAGCCGCTTTCTTTCATCTTCGGAACCGGTACGATCATACCCGGTCTGGAGTACGCCCTCAAAGGGAAGATCGCCGGCGATTCGTTTACCGTTACCGTCCCGCCCGAGGAGGGATACGGTCTCTACGATGAACAGAGAGTGGTGGAGGTAAGCAGGTCGCAGTTTCAGGAGGGAGCAGAGATAGAAGAGGGTATGCAGGTCGAAGCCGGCACCGAGGACGGAGGCGCGGTCATGCTTGTTGTGACCGGGGTTGAGGGTGACCAGATTACCCTTGACGGCAATCACCCGCTCGCCGGACAGAACCTCAACTTTCAGGTCACCGTTGAGGGGGTCCGCGAAGCGACTGAGGAGGAGCTCTCCCACGGCCACGTGCACTGACGCACCTGGGCGGCTCCTCCAAAATTACAACGCATAAAAAACTAACTGTCTTTTGCAATATGTATTTGCATTTTATTTATTTATGAACTATTTTACGTTTATATTACATAATTGGTAAACTATATTGATAATTGCAGTTCCCGTGGTATAACAGTCAGGTCGGATCATGCTCCGACCTCGACAGCAAGGCGGAACTATGCTCAACGGTGAACGTTTGATACAGAGACCCCTCAGATGGGGTGGATGGCAGGGGGCGGGAGCACAGGCCAGGTCGACTGCAAGCATCGACTCGGGGCGCTGCGCGACAATACAGCTTTCACGCTGCTCGCCGGAGCGTTCGATATCGACGCTGAACGCGGAACCGCTTTCGGGGTGGAGCTCGGCCTCGACCCGAAGCGCTGCTACCCCGACTACCGGACCATGTTCCGTGAGGAGACTGCCCGGGAGGATGGGATCGAGGCCGTCTCGATCGCTACGCCGAATTACACCCACTGTGAGATAACCCGGGCGGCGTTGGAGGCGGGGCTTCACGTCATCTGCGAGAAGCCGCTCTTCTTCACCGTCTCTGGGGGGCTGGAGATCAGGGACCTCGCCCGCGAAAAGAACCGGATCGTCGGGGTCACCTACGGCTTTTCCGGGTCTCAGCTGCTGCTTCAGATGCGGATGATGGGTGAACGCGGAGACCTTGGCGAGATCCGCATGGTGGAACTGCAGTACACCCACGGCTTCGGCAATACCGATGAGAGCGACCGGAAGAGCGCTGCCCAGAAATGGCGGGTCAACCCCGCTGCCGCAGGCCCCTCGTTTGTCCTCGGCGACTTATCCACCCACACCTTCTACATGTCCGAGCTCGTCTGTCCCCAGCTGAAGCTCACTGAGGCCCTCTGCGACCGGCAGAGCTTTGTCTCCTCGCGCGCCCCGCTTGAGGATAATGCCTACTGTCTGATGCGCTACGAAGGGGT
>CAYSRK010000406.1:0-3325 GCA_964433385.1 uncultured Spirochaetales bacterium | reverse complement strand
TGTTCAGGCACCGAAGTTCTATTATTTTGATGTCGGAGTTGCCGCATATCTGAAAAAGCAGGGCAGGGTAGAACCTGGCTCACCGGAATTCGGGAAAGCATTTGAACATTTTATCTGCATGGAGCTGCAGGCTCACGCATCGTATTCCGAACAATTCTATCCGATATCCTACTGGCGTACCGCATCAGGATTTGAGGTTGATTTCATTCTTGGTGATGGAGAAATAGCAATAGAAGTAAAGTCTTCAACACAGGTCAATTATCGCCAATTGAAAAGCCTTCGGGCATTCAAGGAAGAGCATGCCCCAAGACGATCCATTGTCGTATCGATGGATTCTGCGCCCCGTATGACGGATGATTCCATTGAAATCCTTCCCTGGAATGTATTTCTGGATGCCCTGTGGGAGGGATTGTAATCAGCACGCAATACATATCCTGCTTGTCAGATTTTACATAGGTAATACTCTACCGTAAGAGATAATACCTGCATGTGACCAGTAAAGGGCAGGTTGCGATTCCTGCTGATACCCGGGCGAAAGAGTACTGATCGTTTTGAGGAGGGTGTGGGGAAAGCGGATGCAGGGCTCTCCACTGAGGAAATCATGAAGCTGACACGAGCATCCGATCAGGGCATCTGACCGAACTTTCGCTCTTGCTTTTTGCAGGTGCCTCTTGATTATTCCCCGATGATCTTGATCAACTCCCGCTTGTCCCGCTTTCCATCGAACTTGAAGTAGAAGATCTGTTCCCATGTACCGAAATCCAAGCCTCCATCGGTGAGGGCTGCAGCAGTTTCCCGTCCCATGATGGTTCGTTTGCGGTGGGCATCGGTATTGTTTTCAAACCCATTGTGCCGGTACTGACTGTGCAGTTTCTCCGGAGCCAGCCGTTTCAGCCACTGTTCATAATCACAGTGCAGTCCGGATTCATCTCCATTGATGAAAACGCTTGCGGTTATGTCCATGGCGTTGACCAGGACAAATCCTTCCCGGACTCCGCTTTCAGCAAGGCACTGCTCAACAGTCAGGGTGATATTGATGAACTCACGCCTCTGTTTTGTGGTAGGGAGCAATCTTCTTGACTGCGGAACTCAGGATACACGAACAACATACTGAACCGAACGAGAATCGTCACGGTGACAAGGGGATTTCCCCTGTCACCGTGAGGGAGAGTCCCAGCCGGCGAGCTTCGCCTCAAGCAGGTCGACGCAGAGGTACAGCCCGAGACCCGTGAGGCTCAGGAGGACGATGCCGGTGTACATAGCCGTATAGTCAGCCATAACCCAGCTGTTCATGATCAGACAGCCCATGCCCCAGGAGGAGGCGTAGTTTTCAGCGATAAAGAGTACAGAGAGGCTGATGCCGAGGGTGACCCGCAGGGATGCGAAGATTCCCGGGGCCAGCCCGGGCAGCAGAATATCCCGGAAAAGCTCTGAAGGCCGGAGGTGAAAGGCCCGGACGAGCAAGCCGTACTCCTTCATGATCTCCCTTGTGCGGTCGCGTACGTTTATGGCCATGGGAAATGTTATGATTGCCGTGATCAGGGCAATTTTTGAAAGGTCTCCGATCCCGAGAAGAACCATGAAGACAGGCAGGAAGGCAATCTTCGGGAGCGGGTAGAGGAGATAGAGAACCGGGGATACATAGCGGTCGAGAGCCCGATTCCTGCCGGCAAGCATGCCGAGCGGGATCCCGAGGAAGAGCGAGGCGCCAAGCCCTGCGCCGATGCGGTAGAGGCTGGAGAAGACGTGACGGTAAGTATCGCCCCTCCCGAGGCTTTCCAGGAGGCTGGTCAGCACCGTGTGCGGCATAGGCACGACAGGAGACGAGACGACCCAGGCGAGCAGGTACCAGGCCCCGGTGACGAGCAGCATCCCGGCTGCGAGGCGGCGGCTCACCGGTAGGTCTCCCTGGCCCGGCTGAGCGCTTCCCGCAGTGCAAGTTCTAGTGTGAAGAACCGTTCAAGGGTTCTCTGGAACGGGCTGCCGTAGTCGGGGTTGGTGAACGTTTCAGGAGCCTCCGCGCGTTTCATGACCAGGATCCTGCTGCCCATAAAGATCGCCTCCCGGATACTGTGGGTTACAAGCAGCAGGGTGATGCCGTGCAGCCGCAGGTAGGATGCGATCTCGTTCTGCAGCTCTTCCCGGGTCTGCTCATCAAGGGCTGAGAGGGGTTCGTCAAGAAGGATCAGGCGGGGACGGCGGACGAGGGCGCGAATCAGGGCGGTGCGCTGCCGTTCCCCTCCGCTGCTCGGGCGCTCTCTTTCGGCGCTCCGAGCAGCGTATTCTCCCGGACCCGTTTCCAGGGGAGCAGACAGTCCTGCTGGAACATGATCGAACAGGCCGGCACCCCTCCTTCCAGGGAGATGGAGCCTCGGCTCAGCGGGACCAGCCCCGCGACCGCACTGAGCAGACTGGTTTTTCCGCAGCCGCTGGGACCGATGATGCTGATCATATCCCCCCGTTCTGCTTTAAGGGAGAAACCGCTGAACGCAGTCACTTCTGAGTAACGGACTTCAGCATCGGTAATCGTCAGCATCGGCAGCTCACGGAACTCACAGTTCGGGCAGGAAACTGCCGTCGATAATATCATCAGGCTCAAGACGATATTCCCTGCCGGTAATTCCAACGGTCCAGCTGATGATCTCCCGCAGGCTCTGTTCATCCGGAAGCGAGAGAGGATGGTATTCAGGGAGAGTGATCTTCTCCCGAACGGCTTCGGGGAGGTTGGGAATATGCTTCATCAGGATATCGACAGCCCGCTCCGGTTCGGCTGAAAGCGCCGCAAGCGCTTCCTGCAGCGCAGCGTGGAAGCTGAGGAGTTCACTGCGCTTGCCGGTAAGCGCCTCCCCGGTGAAGGCGATAATATTCATGCTCATCCTCAGGGTTCCCGGGAATACCTGCTTGGAAAGCCCGCGCAGCTCCCCGATGGAAGCGAAGGGTTCGGGAAAGACGGCAACATCGAGGCTGCCGGAGGCAAGGGCCTCGAGACGGGTTGGAATCTCGTGAATGTAGACTTTTTCCAGGGTATGGGAATCGGCGAGGTAGGCATCAAGGATGTAGTTGGTGACGCTGATCTCCATCACCCCCGCCCTCAGCGTCCGGGTCTGGTCAAGATCAACTGCGCTCAGCAGGGGGAAAATCCCGTCGGTAGACATGGTTCCTTTCAGGACGGTATCAGAAGCGGCGGTTGTCACCAGAGCGACAAGGTCTGTCATGGCACCGTCAATCTGTCCGGTCTGAAGGGCCGTCTGGCGGTTCTGGGCGCTGGTAAACAGTATAAGCTCGCCCTCGATGCCGGCCTTTTCAAACAGGCCGGCATCGAGGG
>CAYSRK010000405.1:0-7035 GCA_964433385.1 uncultured Spirochaetales bacterium | reverse complement strand
ACCAGAGGGACGAGCTGATTCACTGGATCCTGAAGTGGGGCAGGAATATCGAGGTGGTACAGCCCCAGTGGGTGCGTGAACAGTTAGCCGACATCGGGGAATTCTATACCCGGCGCTACCGGCATAGGCAGGGCGGCTGATCCACAGTTGAGAACATATGTTCCTCTTACTACAGTTCTATATGGAAATCGGAATAGTCTCTGGTTGATTCCTGATGAGACACGATAAGTACAGTCTTACCCATGCACGTATCACCGATACTCTTCAGTATCTGCCGCTGGTTGCGTTCATCAAGATTGCTTGTAGGCTCGTCAAAGAGCAGGATATCGGAATTTTGAAGAAACGCCCTTGCCAGGCCGACTCTCTGCCGTTGTCCCGCGGAAAGCCTCGCCCCATGTTCACCGACCTTGGTCCGGTATCCGTCGGGGAACTGCATAATTTCATCATGTATCGCAGCATGTCCGGCAGCCTTGAATACCTCATCCTCTGATGCATCCTGGCGGGCGATCAGGATATTCTCATAAACCGTCGTATTGAAAATAAATGTGTCCTGAGTGATGTAGGAGATATTCCTATGTATGTCCCGAAGATACAGATGCTGTACTGATCTCTCCCCAATGCGTACCTGACCTGAGTTCGGGTCCCAAAAACGCATGATCAGGTAGAGTATGGTGCTCTTTCCCCTGCCGCTTTTTCCCCCTATGGATGTCATGCGGCCTTCTTGAAACCTGATATTCTTCGCTTGAAGAACGGGAATAGTCTTCTTCGGGTAGGAAAAGGTTACGTTCCGCAGTTCAGGGCTGCCGGTGATCCGGGGCACGCTTGAAGCGTAGGGTGTGTCAACAGCAGCCGGTTCCTGATCAAGAATCGAGAACACCCTTCGGGCTGATGAAAACGTGCTTGCCAGACTGTTGGAAAGAAGAGAGAGCTGAATCAGCGGACCCATTGAGGTTACCGTGAGTACTGTCAGGTAGGCTGCAGTGCTGGGCTCAATCTTTCCGCCCCGTATCCCCGCAGCGGCAGCGGTAATCATGGAAAGAACGGCGAGAAATACTGCGGCATCACCTGCAGCAGTCGTGAACCCTTCATGAATCAGCAGTCTTCTTCGCGAATGTTCCGCTTCGTCAGCCCTCTCCAGAGTTTCGTTGAGGCGTACGGTATCCTTACGCAGCATCATCAGGGTTTTCAGGTTCTGCAGATTCTCCAGCAGGGAAGAGTGGACCGAGGAGAGTCTGTTGCGGTAGCTTGTTCCTGTTTTCTTCATCAAGGCAGTTGACACGAGGGGAATTATCACTCCCAGCAAGATGTGCCAGGGCAGCAGAATTAGAGCAAACACCGGTTGAAGCAGGAACAGGTGGATCAGTACGGTAACAGAAACTCCGAAGCCCACGATAACAGGTGCTATGCTATGAGCGAAAAAGACCTCAATCTGTTCGATGTCCGAGACGACTGCGGAGAGCATTTCTCCGTTTCTGCTGTCAATGACCCCAGCTGGAGCAATGTCCTGAAGCCTGGTGAACAGGCTGACCCGCAGTTGGGCCAGCAGCCTGAACGCCGCATCATGACCCCAGTAGTGCTCGCCCAGGCGCAGTGACCCCCGCAAGAGGCCGCAGAGCACCGCAACTGCTCCGTAGGGCAGGATAGGACTGCCGTTCAGAACAGCCGCAGCGGCTCCTGCTGAAGCGGCAAACAGGCCGATTGCCGCCAAGCTGCCCCCATAGCCTGCAGCTATGGAAAGTGTCAGGATTCCCTTAAACGGTCCCGCCAGCTTCAGCAGCCGTGTAACCAGTTTTCGGGTCGATAGCGGGTCTTTCATTCGTTCAGTTTTCATAGATGTTCAGCCTCTCGGAAGTTCCATGCTCCGGCGCAATCTCCACTATGTTTCCATCTGATACTCTGTACCACCGCTGCGCCAGATCGAGAAGTGAAAACCTGTGAGAGATTATCAGAATTCCATGATCGGCGGAGAGTTCGGTTATCAGGGTCCGTATGGACTGTTCCGTGCCGCTGTCAATGCTGCTGGTAGCTTCATCGAAGATGATGAAGTCAGGCTTCCTCAGGAGGGTACGCGCGATAGCCAAACGCTGCCGCTCCCCGCCCGAGAGAAGACGGCCCCCCTCTCCAGTGTTACGGTAAAGGTCCGTTTCACATTCATCTCCGAAACCGGCCCTGATACATGCGGTTTTCATCTCATCCTCAGATGCACCGGGGTTTCCGAGCAGGAGATTGTCTGCTGTCGTTCCGTTGAATATGGCCGTGTCGCTGCTCACCAGCGCTATGCGGTCGTAGATCAGTCCGAGGGGAAACTGGTCAGAAGCTATGCCGTTTATCAGTACTGCTCCTGAATCAGGCTTCTTCATGCGCATGATCAGCCGGGCCACGGTAGTTTTACCTGCCCCTGATGGACCAACGAGCGCAGCAACGGTACCCCGTTCCAGTCGAAGCGATGCGTCGCGCAGAATGCTGCTCCCTTCAGGATACTGAAAAGAGACTTGAGAAAACTCTATTGTGTGAACCGGCTCCGGGAGTTCAAGAATGCCGGTGTCAGCGATTTCCGGTCGGGTGCTGAGAAACTGATTGATCTGTTTCCCGGCTGAAATGCCGTTTACCCCGGCATGAAAATATGCTGCCAGGCGCCGTAAAGGGAGGAAAAACTCAATCGAGAGCAGAATAATGATCAGAATTCCTGATAGCGAGATCAAGCCCTGTGAATACCTCACCAGACCTGCAGTGATGCCGAGAGCGCTGAAACCATAGGTCAGCGTATCAAGCAGAGTAACGGATGTCAGCTGTGCGCTGAGGAGCTTCATGGTGACCTTCCTGAACGAGGAAGCCTGCGAAGCAATTGCCTCAATCCTTTCCTCCGCCCTGCCGAAAAGTTTTAGGGCGAGAACACCCTGGATGCTGTCGAGAAAATAGGCTGAGAGCTCCCCATAGGACTTCCAGAAACTGTTCATGACTCCTCTTCCCCGTTTCATTGCCGCAGCGATTATGACGGGAATTATCGGCATTGCCGCAGTCAGCATCACGGCGGTCGGTGTGTCAACGGGTTTGATAACAAAGAAGAGCGCAGCCGGCATTGTCAGACTGTACACCAGCTGCGGCAGAAATTTCGTGAAGTAGACTTCGAGCGACTCAACACCGTCTATCGCGGCTGCCGTAAGCTCCGCGGTACCGGACGCTGACACGTAGCTGACTCCCAGAAGATGAATATGGGCAAAGATTTTTTTACGTATGCTGCGCTTCAGACTGCTCGAAAGTCGATGCACAGCAGAAGCTTGCCAGAGTGCAGCTGCAAACCTCACCGGTACCAGGGCAAGTACTGACACTGTATATGTCATTACAGGAAAACCAGTTGTTGAACCGTTTAAGACCAGGCGCTCAATACCCAGGGCAATGAGGATGATCTGGGCAATATAGCCTGCACCGGCTATGTACATTCCCAGGAGAATTGAAAAGGTCCGGATACGCAGGTTCTCGACGAGGCGGATGATGTTGCGGTCAAGCACGTTTCTTCTCCGGTGCATGATACTTACCGCTCCATGCCCGCAGCATGAGAAGACCGACGGCAAGCGCTGTCAATTCAATCATACCGGCGGCAAGGAACGAGGCAGAGACAGAGTGCTGATAGAAGTACGCCCCGACAAGCGGCCCGGTAATAATTCCAATATGGCCCAGAAGATTGAAGAACCCCATGGCCAGGGGGTTTTCCTCAGGTTCTGCGAGGTCCCCCAACAGCGCGGAATTCGGCGGGCCGGTGAATCCGGAAAAAACACCGAGGAGAGCGAAAAGAAGGGCAAGCGGAATGAATCCCATAAGTGCAGTCGGTCCGGCAAGCCCTAAGAGAATTCCGTATCCGAGGCTGCCGAGGACCAGGAGACGCAGGCGTCCGACAATATCGGAGAGTCTGCCGACAGGGTATTGGAGAATAATGAATAATGACCCGTTGATGCCGATGATCACCCCGCGGTATGTAGGGGGAAGCTGCAGTACGTCCCGGATAAGAAGCGGCAGGGCAAAGAGAATAAAACCCATATGAAGGCGATCGACGAAGTTGAACAGTGAGGGAACAGCTAAAAGCGGTTTCCTCACCACCAGGCTGAACATGCTTCTGTAAGCGTGGTGCTTTCTCGGTGTTCTCACTCCGGTATGATTATCCAGGAACAGGAAGGAGAGAATACATGCCCCGACAGCTGCGGCCGCACCTGCATAGTAGGGGGTGAAAAGAGATACTGAAGCGAGAGCCCCCCCTGCTGCCGGTGAAGCCCCCATGGCCAGGCCCATCAGCGTACCGTAAATTCCCATATGCTTTCCCCGGTTTGAAGGATTGGAAAGGTCGAGGACAAGAGTCATCAGCATCTGCCAGGCTGAAACGGCAAATAGCCCTTGAAGAAAACGGACAGCGAGAATCTCCGGATAGGTTTCAAGCAGCGTAAGCGCAAACGTTGCGACCGCGGTGCCGAGCGAACCGATGATAATATAGGGCTTTCTCTTCCCCGTCTCTGAAGCAATGATTCCTATGGCCAGTCCCCCGATCAGATAGGCCAGATAGAGGATGGAATCAAAAAGAGCAAATTCCATGGAAGTGACATCGGGAAAACGGTCAAGAATAAATTCCGCCTTATTAGAGTGAAGCAGAGAAGCTGAAGTAATAATGCAGAACGTAGAAAACCCCGCGGCAACTACTTTGCGCAGGGGGGAGCGGTGTTCCATATGTTCCTCCTATCATTACGGCTGCGGAACAAAGCCGTTAGAAACAACGTAAGTTTATGCGAATTAAAGATGTTAATACATATTAATATTATCTATACCACATTTTCTCCAAAAGCTCAATTGTAAAGTGTGAAGAAATACTAGTGATTACCGCCGAGGGGATCTGGAAGAAGAGAATTGAAGCTGTTCTGATTATCGTGTATTTCAGGGTAATGTGGTAAGAAACGTTCCGGAACAACTCTCTGCTGCAGCTGCAGGAAGATGGATTACACGTCACGGTTTCATGAGCCGAGGCTGTCCGGTACCTAAGAACACCGCCGGGCAGCCTCAATATCACATTTTGAACCGGTCCTTCTCAAACTGATCAGGGAGGAAACCGCCTATCCGGCAAGCATCCTGCGCATTTTTTTGTACACCCGTACGGCGGTTTCCGTGAGGGCGACGATAAAGATGATGAGGAATATCATGCGGAAGCCGATCCAATCAGGACTCTGCAGCACCGGTGCTTCGCCGATATGCAGCTGATTAAGCTCACCGCCTGTGATGTACAGCCTGTCCAGAAAGACCATGATGCCGAATACAGCCGCTTGAAAAGCATCCACAATGGTTTCAGCATCGGAGATGCGGGGACTTTTTTTCCCCTGCCGGATGGTCATCACCTGAACGGCCATCTCGGCCAGCCACAATCCTGCAATAAGCCAGGAAAATATCTGAAACACTTCAATCCTGACATGGTGGCCGAGCATAATGCCGCTGCGTTCGAAGAGAGTTTCGAGAACGGAGATAACCTGAGGGTAGATGAGGATGCTCAGCACGAAGATTCCCCCGATGATCAGGCCTGCTGCTGCGCCGGCAACGCTCCCTGCTTCCTCTTCAATCGAGATATGCTTGAGCTCATCGACGCTCCAGTTGCCCCGGCCCAGCCCTGCCTCAGCCGCTTTCTCGCCGTAGAAGCGGGTCAGGGCTATGAAGATCAGGGTAATGATCCCGGCAGCGCTCATGCCGGCGGTAAAGACCCGCATGGGAATAGTGAGGATGCTCACAAGCAGGTCCAACCCTTCAGCCGGTTCAGCTGCAAGCTCAACAAAAAACAGGACAGTGAAGGCAATTGCAAGAGCCCCGAAGACTATTTTCAAGATAAGGAAGTAGATGTCCCGAAATCCTTCGGCAATAATTTCCCGACCCTCCTGGTAGCGGGCAGCCACCTCTCCGGGACTGCCGAAATCCCGAATAGCGGTCCTGACCTCTTCTTCACTCGGTTCAGGTCCGAAGCGCTCTTCAATATCGTCCAGGAGCAACGACCTGAGTTCGTTCTGGATGTCCCGGCGTTTGCGCAGCGGCAGTCCGTAGCCGATAGCGGTCAGGTACTGTTCAATAATCTTCATTTCTTGCCTCCTGTCTGGTCCGCCGGGGATGCTGTGTTCCCGGAATCTGACTGCCCGATGATGCGGGTCATGACTGAACTTTGCCGCAGCCACTCTTCACTGAGCATTCCTGCGATCTTTTTTCCTATGCGAGTAACCTGGTAGAACTTGCGGGGACGGGATTCGCTGGTATCCCAGGAGCTTGCCATGAGCTCCTGAGCCTCGAGTCTCCGCAGCAGGGGGTAGAGGGTATTCTGTTCAACATCCACCCCCTCCTCCTGGAGGGTCTTTACCAGAGAGTATCCGTAAGAAGGCTGGTCAGTAACCAGCAGGACTGCCAGCACCACTGACCCCCGTTTCATCTCCTGCACCAGATTCTGGAAAATTTTATCCTGATCTTCCATATGATCAACTCCTGTTGGATTTAATATAATGTGTGATGCACACTATTGTCAATAGAAATTATTAAAAAAAATAACCATGGTGTGATGCACTGCAAACCGTGCCGGCAAGCGGGTGTTTGCCGTTCGGCGAAGGGCAGTGTATGATAGGGCAGGAGAGAGGACCAGGTGAACAGAAGCGGGAGAACAGAGAGTGATCCAGGAGTGCTTGAGCTGCGGTCTCTGCGGCTTGAGGATGAAGAAGCCTTCAGACGTGCGGTTGCAGCCTGCCTTGAAGGGAGAGATGATCCGCCGTTTACTGTGGCGGTGGATTATGATCCGTCGCAACCGTTTGCTGATTATCTTGAGAGGATTGGGGGGTGGCCTTCAGGCAGGAGCCTTCCCGAGGGATATCTTCCATTTACCTATCTTGTCGGAACTGCCGGCGGCATTATCGTCGGCCGTCTGACCATTCGCCACCGCCTGAATGAGTATCTGGAACTGGCAGCCGGCCATATCGGGTACGGCGTTGTTCCCGGTTTCCGGCGAAAAGGGTACGCAGCTGCGATGCTGAGAGA
>CAYSRK010000404.1:0-4405 GCA_964433385.1 uncultured Spirochaetales bacterium | reverse complement strand
CCCTAATACTTCTTATTATATATAATAGTTATACATCACACGCTTAATATAAAATTTTATTATCGTATACGTAGTACTTTATATTGAAATTAATAGGATTTATATTCATTTGTTACATCATAATTCCAGTATTTATGATTTGTATACTAATATTTTGTTTACAAAGGTGTTTGTAATGCACCGAAGAAACACCATGGGAATCCCGGCCCTCATTGCCGTGATGATGCTCGCAGCCGCTGCCCTCTTTTCTGCAGGAATCGAGGAGTATGATGCCGGAACGCTGAGTCCGGGCGGCGACCCTTCCCTGCTCGATGTCCAGGAAAAGTTTGATTACATGGGACCGGCAGTCCGTAAGCTTGAACTGAGCAGCGGAAAGACCGTCGCCTATGTCGATGAGGGTGAGGAAGACTGGATTCCGGTGCTCTACGCAGGCGGGGCCGGTACAGCTGCCAGAGCAATGAGCCTCACCGACTTCCTGCGGACATTTCGCGGTCAGCTCGGACTCCGGCTCATTACAGTCGGCCGCAACGGTTTCGGGGAAACTGAATACCTTCCCGACTGGGAATATGAGGACTATGCTGCAGAGGTGGCAGAGGTGCTCGACCATCTTGGAGTGGATTCATTCGTCGGAATGGCTATCTCGGGAGGAGGACCCTATCTTGCTGCTGTCGCATCAGCTATGCCTGACAGACTGATCTCCATCCATATGGCTGCCGCGCTCTCGCAGTCGGCTCCGGACAGCTGGAATGCGGTGAACGATATTGAAAGCATTATGAAGATGCTGCGGGGGTATCCGGCGAACCCCCTGCAGTGGTGATATCTGGGAGATACCTCCCCGATGGCAGTTGTTCCGGGCTTTCAGGATACGGCAAACGAGGATGGAACGAGAAGCTTCTTCATGGGAGGACAGCGGCGAAATGAACGTAGAGCGGGCTGTTGCCGAGGAGTATAAACGGTTTGCATCCGATACAGCTGAGCTCGGCCACGTATCGGTCCCGACCTACACCTACTACAGCCGCGATGATGCATCGGTGGGCATGGAGCATGCCGAATACTGGAGCGAACACCTCAACGTGGTTAAAGCCCGTACCTACGATAACGCCGGGCACGCGGTGCAGTACCGGCACTGGGGGCAGATTATGCTCGATATGGCCGGTTATGACGACTACCTGCTGATCTCTGACGAAAAGAAATCCATGATCGTCCCCGAGGAGGAGGGAGCCGCCCTGGTTGAATCGGGTGAAGCAGTCCTTGGAATCCATGCCTGGCAGACCGGAGAACGGAACTGACGGATGAATCGTGCTGAGGGTGCAATATTGTCTTAAGCTTCAATATTCACTACAATCTGAGCTTTCAGAGACAGGAGAACGACGATGAAAAGACAATATGCACTCTTTGCCTTTAACGGAGAACCGATGTGCTTCGCCCATGTGCTGCTCAACGCCCTCGACCTTGATTCGAAAGGGTACGCCGTGCAGCTGATAATCGAGGGGAGCGCGACGAAACTGATCGCCGACTTTGAGCAGGGTGAAGCTCCCTTCAAAGCGAAGTATCTGGAATGCATCGAGAAGGGGCTGCTTGCTGGTGTCTGCCGGGCCTGCTCTGCCAAGATGGGCAGCCTGGAATCGGCTGAACGGCAGGGTCTTGTCCTGCTGGACGACATGTCCGGTCACCCGAGCATCGAACGCTTCATCCGCGACGGGTACGAGGTCATCAGCTTCTGAACAGCGGGCTGTGAAAAACCCGCAGACCTTACTGCTGCAGGAATTTCTCCCGGCTTGTAACAGATGTTACCGGAAGTGACCTGACCTGCCAGTATACTGAACTCGTCAACACCATACCATACCATGCTTGGAGGATAGACTATGTTTTGTTACCAGTGTCAGGAAGCTGCCAAAGGAACCGGCTGTGCGACAGCCCAGGGTGTCTGCGGCAAAACCGATGAGACTTCACGTCGCCAGGACCTGCTTATACATCTGCTCAAGGGCATCGGCTGGCTCTACCAGCTCAATCCCGAATCAGCCCGCACGGTTCCCGGCATCGACCGTTTTGTCATAGAGGGACTCTTTGCGACCATCACCAATGCCAATTTCGATACCGCCGTGTTTGAGCAGCGGATAACCGAAGCGCTTCAGCTGCGCAGCGTGCTGCGCAGCGTATTGGAAGAGGCAGGAACGGAAACAGGCTCCGCCGCTCCCGATGCGGTTACCTGGAGCCCGGCATCCCCCGCTGAGTACGATCTGAAGTCCTCTCTCGTGGGCGTTCTGGCGACAAAGGATGAAGATATCCGCAGCCTCAGGGAGCTGCTGATCTACGGCCTCAAGGGGATGGCAGCCTACGCTGAACACGCTGACAACCTCGGTCACCGCAACCCGGAGGTCAACGCATTTTTCTACAAGGCGCTCGCATCAGTCCTTGACGACTCACTCGATGCCGATGCTCTTGTCGCTCTGGTGCTGGAGTGCGGAAAATTCGGGGTTGATGTCATGGCTCTGCTCGATACGGCCAACACGTCAACCTACGGCAGCCCGGAAATTACCGAAGTCTCCCTTTCGACGGAGGGAAATCCGGGTATCCTGATCTCGGGACATGACCTCAAGGACCTTGAGGAGCTGCTTGAACAGACCGCAGGGACCGGAGTGGATGTCTACACCCACGGGGAAATGCTCCCGGCCCAGTACTACCCGGCCTTCAAGAAGTACGCTCATCTGAAGGGCAACTACGGCAACGCCTGGTGGCAGCAGAAATCGGAGATAAAGGCTTTCAACGGTCCGGTGCTCTTTACCACCAACTGTATTGTTCCTCCTGCAGCGTCCTACAGGGACCGGGTCTATACCACCGGCTCAGCCGGCTTTCCGGGCTGCACCCATATAGCAGACCGAAAGCCGGGAGAGCAGAAGGACTTCTCAGCTCTCATTGCCCACGCGAAAACCTGTCCCGCTCCGCAGCAGCTCGAGGAGGGAACGCTTATCGGCGGATTCGCCCATGACCAGATTGCCGCACTTGCCGACAAGATTGTCGATGCGGTCAAGCAGGGAGCGGTGAAAAGGTTCTTCGTAATGGCAGGGTGCGACGGCCGCATGAAATCGCGGGAGTACTACACCGAGTTTGCCGAACAGCTTCCGCAGGATACCATTATCCTTACTGCCGGCTGTGCAAAATACCGCTACAACAAGCTTCCCCTCGGTGATATCGGCGGGATACCGCGGGTTCTCGATGCCGGACAGTGCAACGACTCCTACTCACTGGCGGTCACTGCGCTGAAGCTCAAGGAGATATTTGCACTGAACGACATTAACGATCTCCCAATCTCCTACAATATTGCCTGGTACGAGCAGAAGGCCGTGATAGTCCTGCTTGCCCTTCTCTATCTGGGCGTCAAGAATATTCACCTCGGGCCGACGCTTCCCGCCTTCCTTTCACCCAATGTGGCCAAGGTGCTGGCGGACAACTTCAGTATTGCCGGCATCGGCACGGTTGAGGAGGATATCAAGCTGTTCATGGGCGCATAGCGCCGGATTCTTTCATCTCTCTGCAGGGTCCGGGTTGGCTGAGACTCCCTTTTCACCCTATACTGACAGGTATGAACAACCTGCAAGCGCTATGCCTGTTCCGGGGATTCTCCGGAGAAGAAACCGATACTGCCGCGGCTGCCTCTGAAGCTCTGCTGAAGCTCAGAGGCTTTGCCTCAGCTGCCCTGTACACAGCGGCCGTTGACGACAATCTGCTCTCCGTAAACGTCGGCAGCCATATCGACGCCCTGATCCGCTCTGAGTTCAGTGCGTCAGCTCCGTATCCCGCCCCTGCCGCCGAAACGGACAGGCTGGACGGGATACGGGCGGTGCTGATCCTTACCGATGAGCGTGAGCTGCTCTTCACCATCATGAGGGCGGTTAAGACTGTATTGCCCGAGCCTCAGGATATTATCTTCGCCTCGGTCACTGAGACTGCTTTAACCTGGACATTCCACGAGTACCTTACCCATTTAGCGCAGGAACATGCCTACATGAAGGATCACCCTCCGGAAACCGGGGGAGAGGGCTGAAGCTTCAGCCGATAAGGGTCTGAACCGTTCTGCGGTAGATGCGGGCGACAGGTTCGACGGTATCGAGACGGATACGCTCATCAGCGGCGTGAAATCCTTCACAGACCGCTCCGAAACCGCAGACGGCAGGTATGCCGGCGGCGGCGAGGCTGTTGCCGATGTTTGAAGGTCCGCAGTACACGAGGGGGAGAGACTCCCCGCCCTTAATCTCCTGTGCAGCAGAGCGGAGCGCTGAGGCGAGGGTGCTGTCCCGGGGCAGGGTATACGCCGGTTGGGAATCGACTTCCCGCAGGACGGCTCCCGGTTCGCTCCGGCAGACCTCCTCAAGAAAACCCCTGATCTCTTCAGCCCCGCAGGTTC
>CAYSRK010000403.1:0-2124 GCA_964433385.1 uncultured Spirochaetales bacterium | reverse complement strand
GGTCGTCTTAAGGCCGATATCGCCCCGGTCCCCGAATCGAACCTCGCCTGGAAACTCAATCTTCACGGTTTTCTCGGCGGCCACTCGGGAGGAGAGATTCATACCGGCAGGGGAAACGCCATCCGCTGGGCAATGCGCTTCCTCAAGGAACTCGCCCTTGATCCCTCCCTTGAGCTGAGGATCAGCGCCATTGAAGCCGGATCCAAGCGAAACGTCATCCCGAGTTCGCTTTCGTGCACCTTCACCGCCTCAGCTGAAAGCGGGGAGAAGGTCTCAGCTTCCGCGCGGCGGCTCGAGAATGCAATGAAAGCCGAGCTTTACCGGCGCGACCCGAACGCGACTTTCAGCCTTGAACCCTGCAGCCCTCCGGGGGAGGCGGTAACCGCAAGGCAGACGGATGCGGTCATCAGCGCCGTCTACTTAGTCCCCTACGGGCCTGAATCCTGGAGCGATGACATTGAGGGACTGGTGGAAACATCGAATAATATGGCGGTTGTTGTTCTGAAGGAAGGTTCCTTCTTTATCGACACCAGCCAGAGATCATCCATCCAGAGCGCTCGTGAGGAGATGGCCCTCCGTACGAAAACCGCGATCAGTCTCTGCGGGGCCGAAACGGAGATTATCAACGTATATCCGGCATGGACGCCCGATCTTTCCTCCCCCTTTGCCGCCTACTGCGGGCGCGTCTACCGGGAGTTCACAGGAAAGGAGCCGGTCATAACCGCCAGTCACGGCGGTCTCGAGTGCGGGGTGATCAACAGCAAGGTCGAGGGGATGGAATCAATATCCTTCGGACCCGATATCTACGATGCCCATTCAGTCGATGAACGGATCGACATCGACTCAACGGCACGAACCTACGCTTTTCTTGTATCGCTGCTTGAAAAACTGAGCTCAACCTGATCAGCTCTTACGCCAGACCGCATAGAGGGAGACCAGCAGGACTGCGTGGAGAATCAGCATGTAGATCCACTCAAACCAGTTGAACCCTCCCCCGAACCTCGGGGCAGCGATGAACTGCAGGACAATAATGACCAGAAGCAGGATAGCCGCCGCGAGCAGCGCTCCCCGCTCAAGGCGGCGGCTTACCTTGGCAAAGAGCGTTGCGATCAGCACCGTGCCGCAGCCGAGCGACAGGAGGGCGAAGATAACCTGAACCGCCTTATAGTACCCGGTGAAGAAACGGTAGACGGTCTGACCGAAATCACCGTACCCCACGACTTCGCCGGCAAAACCTGCTATCCCGAAGATGAGCAGCAGAGCGCCTGAGGCTCCCTGGATCAGGTACTCTGCCGGTGCAAACGTCCCCCGCCGATACACGCTCCGTTTCGCGCCGCCCTTTCCCGCTGAACTTCCCATGGAACACTCCCCCGACCGTTTCTGACGGTCCTAAAATACTGCATCAACTATACGGGCGATGTTGTCTGCCCGGCCGAGCGTGTAGTAATGGATACCCGGAGCCCCCATGTCCAGCAGCTCCTTCGACTGCTTCACCGCAAAATCAATCCCGACCTCCCGCACCTCCCGGTTGTCGGCACAGCGGGAGACTGCATCGTACAGCTCCCCCGGCAGGTCTATGCTGAACGTCTGCGGCAGCAGCGTGATGTCGGATTTGGCGGAGACCGGTTTAATGCCCGGGATGATCGGCACGGTGATTCCCGCATCCCGGCAGCGGTCGACAAATGCGCGATAGCGGTCATTGAGGAAGAACATCTGCGTCACGATATACCCGGCACCGGCATCGACCTTTTTCTTGAGCATGGCGATATCGTGCTCCATGTTGGGAGCTTCAGCGTGCTTTTCGGGGTACCCGGCGACACCGATGCAGAAGTCGGTTCTGCAGGTGTTTTTCAGGCCGCTGTCGAGGTAGCGGCCTTCGTTCATAGCCGCAATCTGGCTGACCAGCTCACTGGTGTATCTGTGGCCTTCTTGCGTCGGAACAAACCTCCGCTCACCCCGGGGCGGATCACCCCTGAGGGCGAAGACGTTGTCTATCCCGAGAAAGTTCAGCTCGATCAGCTCGTTTTCAATATCTTCCACCGTAGCTCCCCCGCAGAGCAGGTGGGGAACAACTTCAATATTGTACCTGTATTTCACCGCTGCAGAGAGGGCAACGGTCCCGGG
>CAYSRK010000402.1:0-15692 GCA_964433385.1 uncultured Spirochaetales bacterium | reverse complement strand
CATGACCTCTCCATCCACGACCGGAATTGAGAGGGAGTGGCTGAGCAGCAGAGCCCTGAGGTGACTGGCACCGTTATCGTCATGCCACGTCTCGTGGTGACGGTAGCAGGTTCCGTCGGCAAACGTCTGCCCGTAGGGAAGACCGAGGGCTGTGGTGAAGAGCGTGTCGATATCATGATTCATGATGCCCGGTTCGGCTTCGGTAACCGCAAGCGCGGCTACGCAGCCGGCCACAAAGACCATCACATACCCCTCCCCGATTCCGCTCTCCTTCACCGCCGCGCGGATATCATCATCGATTACCACTTTTCCCATCCGACCTTCGAGCCGGTACTCCTGTCTCTTTGTATATACTGCCATGGATGCGCTCCCGGATCAGCCGTTCACCGTTTCGTAGTAGCGGTCAACAGCCAGAATCGCCGCTCCCTTCAGGATCGAATCGGAGGAGCTGCTGCTGATAAACGAAACCACCTCCCTGCGGTCGATGCGCGGCAGGGAAAAGTGTTCAATTCTTTTGAGGATCTCCTGTTCGAGGAAGCGGCACCCGTAGGCGTAGTCGCCTTCGATGTAGATTTTATCGGGATCGAGAAAGAGCATCACATAGGAAACCCCCTGAGCCAGGTACTGGATAACATCCTCCAAAAGGTCCCTGGCAAGCTGATCCCCCGCATCGGCGGCGCTGAACAGCACAGGAAGATCCAGCTCCTCCCGACGGGGATAGAGCAGGGATTCCCGATTCAGCTCAGCCGCGGCTGCAGCCCGGTCAAGGAGTGTCCTGCAGGAGATCTCCTGCTCCAGACATCCGCTGCCGCCGCAGACGCACACCTCGGTCTGCTCAGGGTTCACCATAAAGTGACCGATCTCTCCCGAGAGATACCGATGCCCCATCAGAAGCTGACCGTTTAACAGGATTCCCGAAGTTACCCCGTGCCAGCCGGCATCGATAAGCACGATGGACTCCTGGGTGCCGACAATGCCGAGCCGCTTCTCCCCGTATGTTTTCAGCCGGATCCAGCTGTCGATGTAGATCGGGCACCCTATCCCGAGCTTCTCCCGCAGCACGGAGGCCATATCAGTATTTCTCCCCCACGAGGGAAAATGGGTCGACTGAATGCAGATGCCTGAGTTGACGTCAATATTGGCGTGTACGCCTACCATGCATGCAAGCAGGCTCACCCCTTGCCTGCTGGACAATTCCGGCACGCTGCGTTCGAGAATTTCCCTCATCACTCCGGCGACAACATCCAGAGGCGAATCGGTCGCGATCGGGGCGGCATCGACCGCAATGCTGGTAAAGGCAAGATCGTAGAGATGAAACAGGATGACATCGTACTTGATGTAGAAAACAGGGATCAGCTGCAGGCTTCCGTTGAACCGGTAGAGCAGCGGCCTTTTTCCCCCGTCGGTGGTAGACTCACCCTTGCCTACCTCGACAATGACCCCCTCATCAACGAGGGACTGGTTAATTTTTGCCACCGTGGTCCGGCTCAGCCCGATCATGCCGGAGATTATGGAAACCGTCAGGACATCGTGCCTGCGGTACTGATCTATGATCAGCTGTCTGTTTTTATACCTGAGATTCCGCGGCTTCACCCCGAAATCATCGCTGTGATCCTGCACTTTTTACTTCCTTTACCTCTACGCGGCTCTGCTGCCGCCCAAGGTTATACTCCCTTACCGCGGCAAAGAGGGCGGCAACGTTCTCCACCGGAGTCTTTGCCTGAATATTGTGAATTGCATTGAACACATAGCCGCCGCCGGTACCGAACAGCTGAAGCCGGGAGGCTGCTTCCCTCTTCACCTCCTCCGGGGTACCGAAGGGGAGGGTTCTCTGGGTATCGATTCCGCCGCCCCAGAAGGTCAGGCGAGATCCGTAGCGAACTTTCAGTGTTTCAGGGTCCATTCCGACCGCAGAGCACTGAACAGGGTTTATGATGTCGAAACCGGCATCGATAAAGGGCTGCATAAACGGCTCAACCGCTCCGCACGAGTGCTTGAAGGTCTTCCAGGTCGTATGCTCATGGATCCAGCCGTTGAGCTCCCGGTAGTACGGGGCGTAGAGCGAATCGAAGGTCTCAAGGGAGCAGAACTGGCTAGTCTGGGTTCCGAAATCAGTTCCGCAGATATAGACAGCATCCGGCAGGTTACCTACGGCATCAAAGGCGAGCTGCAGATTCTTCAGGGCGATATCGGCCCGTTTTCGGAATATTTCGTGGATGAGGTCCTGCCGGATCATCGTCGAAACATACCACTCCGTGATATCACGGATGCCCTTGGGATGTCTGAGACCGGGCCCGGGCACTTCGGCGATGTCCCCGAACGCCATGCCCCCGAAGTTGACGATCGTGCCCCGCCCCGATGCCGCGGCTGCTTCCAGTTCCGCCCTGAAGTACTGAAGATCCTCCGGGCTCAGCAGGGAGAGTTCCTCAATGTGGTCTTCGGCTTTCAGCGCATCGTCGTCGATCGGTTCCTGGCGGATGATGCTGTCGAAGAAAAACCCTCCTGCCGGCATATGGCCGCTCGGCGGAGCATCGAGGTCCCCCTGAGGATAGATATAAAGATCATCCCCATCCGAGGTGACGTTGAAATCTCCCGGAACCAGCACCTCCTGCCCCCAGGGAGTCCGCCACTCCTTCCAGTTTCCCAGCGGGAATCCGAAGATAGTGTTCCGGGGCATCACTCCCACGACATCGGTGCCGATCGCCTCCTGCAGGTCCTCCTCTACCATACCGAGCATCTGGTACGGTTCGTGGATTTTCACCGGCCTGCGCTCCCGTCCGTAGTATTCCCGGAGCGCTTCAACGACGCTGCAGTGCATCCCGGTGGTTGCACTTGCTCCGAAGTCAACCGGCACCGGTCCGTCTGTGTGGTCAAGGCTTTGTTTGAGTCTCTCTCGTCCCGTCATCCACTCCTCCTGC
The DNA here is from genome assembly GCA_964433385.1 of uncultured Spirochaetales bacterium. Lineage (GTDB taxonomy): Bacteria > Spirochaetota > Spirochaetia > JABMQR01 > JABMQR01 > M55B182. The sequence goes on along the minus strand of CAYSRK010000402.1, from coordinate 12,774 downwards.
AGCTTCACGGTGGCATCAGGTTCACAAGGTCTCCGCTCTGCCGCACCGTTTGATTATGGCACTGCCTGTGTAGTTTGTCAACAAAGTTTGAGAATTTGCGGTAACCTGATCTGCCCTCCGCAGCCTATGCTCTTACGCAGGTCTGGCGGGAATTAATACCCGCTGGAGGGCAATATATCTGATCCGCCAGTTCAGCAAAGCTTTTCTGGAAAATTACGCCACTATGTAACGCAATTTAGTTGACAAACCTGAAGGGTGTGATAGAATCCCTTAGGGTACAGAGTATGTACCGCGATCCCGGAGCACCCCCTTGCCGGGAATCAGACCCAGCTTCCACGGAGGAACCACATGAAGTATTCCGGTATTCTTGCAGTAAATAAAATCATGCAGCCTGATCTGCCCGTCTCTGAATTCATGCGTCTTGCAGCCGCCTGCGGAGCTTCGGCTGTTGAACTGCGTAATGACCTGAGTGACCCGAGCATCTTCGGCAGCGAGTCGCCCGAAGCTATCAACGCCGCTTCAATTGAGACTGGAGTCAGCGTACTGACGATAAACGCGCTGCAGCGGTTCAATGATCCGAAGCTCTTCAGCGCAAAGCGGGAGGAACTGCTCGCCCTGATTACCCAGGCTGAACAGGTACTCTGTCCCATGATCGTGCTCTGCCCGGTTAACGACCCCGAGGACCGGCGCTCGGATGAGGAGCAGAAACAGGATTTAGCCGATGCGCTGAGAAACTACGCCCCCCTGCTCGAGGAGCACGGTATCGTCGGGCTCGTGGAACCGCTCGGATTTCCTATCTGCAGCGTCCGTTACAAGGGACAGGCCGTCGCAGCCATCGAGGAGACCGGCCTTCAGAAGCTCTACAAGGTGGTCCACGACACCTTCCACCACTACCTCAGCGGAGAACAGCAGCTCTTTCCCGAGGCAACCGGCCTGATTCACACCTCCGGGGTGCCCGCCGGGAAGGAAAAAGAGGATATTACTGATGACGACCGGGTATTTGTCTCGGACGAGGACATCATGGCCAACCGGAAGCAGGTCCGTGATATGCTGAGTACAGGCTACACCGGACCCATCTCCTACGAGACATTCGCTTCAAGCGTCCAGAAACTGACCCCTGAAGAGGTTGAGACCAGCCTGAAAGCCAGCATCGCGTTTCTCTTCGCCTGACCGCATACGGGTCGTTCCTGTCCGCCGGGGGCGGCCCGCTGTCTATACAAGCAGAAGGCTTATCGCCATTACCGCCATACCGCCGATCAGTCCCCCGATAGCGATGTGATGTTCCCCGTACTCCTCAGCGGTGGGCAGCAGTTCATCAAGGGAGATGTAGACCATGATCCCGGCTACTGCGGCAAAGATGACGCCGAACATCACTTCACCGAAGAGTGAACGCAGAATAAAGAAACCCAAGACAGCGCCCACCGGTTCCGAGAGTCCTGAGAGAAACGAGATGCAGAAGGCCTTTCTCTTGCTTCCAGTGGCATAGTAGACAGGAATCGATACAGCGACCCCTTCCGGGATATTGTGAATCGCAATGGCGATCGCGATGGAGATTCCCAGCGCGGGTTCGGTCAGGGCGGCCATGAACGAGGCGAGTCCCTCGGGAAAGTTATGAATTGCGATCGCCAGGGCGGAAAAGAGCCCCATCCTCATCAGCTTCTTTTTCTCGCTGTCTTTCCCGCTGTCGTCCAGTTCAACGTTTCTCTGCTCCATGTTGCGCAGCTCATGCGGGTTTTCGTAATTGGGGATGAGCTTGTCGATAAGAGCTATCAGTCCGATACCGACAAAAAAGGCGATAATGGTAAAGAGGTGTCCGCGAGTGCTGCCCAGCTCAGCTGCAAGCGAGTCGTGGGCTTTGACGAAAATCTCGACAAAGGATACGTAGATCATCACCCCGGCAGAGAAACCGAGAGCCCCGGAGAGAAACTTCGGGTTGAACTTCTTGGAGAAGAAGGCCATGATGCTGCCGATTCCCGTCGAGAGACCGGCAAAGAGCGTGAGTCCGAAGGCAAAGAGAATATCGGATGTTGAGTACACTGCTCTCACCCCCAAGGTGCACATGATAGTGGTGCGGCAGCCTTCAGCGAGCGGCTGCCGCGACCTCATACTAGCTCATTTCACCTCTGAGAACAAGGGAAAACGTCCTTATCAGGGGAGATAGAAGACTTCACGCAAAAAGGTGATCGGTTCACTCTCGCCGAAGTCAAAGGAGCCTTCAACCATGCCGCTCGTTATCGCATTCCAATCCTGGCAGGCTTTGCTGGCATCAATATAGTCGAAGGCTTTCTTCACATCATCGCACTCGAAGCAGTAGAAGAACTGATTTCCGTTCTGAAAGATCGAATAGTTGCGTATTCCGGCCCGGCTGTGCTCCTTCAGCACTTCAGGCCAGGGATCAAGATGCATCCTGACATATTCCTCGAGCCGCTCGGGCTTGACCTTCCACGTCCAGGCATACTTGCTGCTTTTTTCCATGGTTCATTCCTTATGGGAGGAGCTGGTTATTTCAGGCGGTAAAAAGCTTCACCGGTATCGTGAAACAGCGCCTTCATATCGGTCTCAGAGACCCCCTTGAGAGCGCGCTCGAGGGTTTCGACCCAGCGCGGGTAATCCGTCGCCTGATAGGCGACCGGCCAGTCCCCGCCGAACATGGTCCGGGAGAACCCGAAGCAGTCAATCACATGCTCGATGTAGGGCAGCAGGTCATCCGGGGTCCAGCGCTCCATGTCCGCTTCGGTAACCAGCCCGGACATCTTGCACCAAACATTCTCCAGGCTGCTGAGTATCTTCAACTCGTCCTTCCAGGGCTGCATCACCCGGTGTTTGATATCGGGTTTTCCGATATGGTCGAGAATAAAGAAAACATCCGGGCACTTCTCCACGAACTTGATGGTGTTGGCCATCTGGGTATGGTTGATGCAGATATCGAAGGTCATCGTATACGCAGGCAGCAGCCTCACCCCGGCGATGAAATCGGGGCGCAGGCAGAACTCGATATCCGGTTCGAACTGGATAATCCTCCGGATGCCCCGCAGCAGCGGATTCTCGGCCAGTTCAGCAAGCTCCGGTTCAACCGCTTTTCCCTTCTCCAACGGAGCCCAGGCGACAATCCCCTGAATCCCCGGATCAGAGGCCGCCGCCTCGGTCACCCAGGCGACTTCCTCCCGGTAGAGGGAGAAATCGGCTTCTGCCTGGACAAAGACCATCTTTTCTACCTGCACCGGTCCGCAGGCCATGCGGTAGTCATCGATGAGATAGGCTTTGTTCAGCAGCGGAATATCATCAAGCCAGGGATAGCGCAGATGCTTGGGATCCCAGATATGGAGATGGGTATCCACCACAGGTATATTGATCATAACAGCTCCTCCTATTTCAGCTGCGGACAGACCGGCTACTCACTGCCGGCAAAGCTCGACTGTTCGCCGAGTCCCTCGCTTCCCATGGCAAGGTATCCGCCGTCAACGTAGATGTCGCTGCCGGTAACGAAACTCGCCTCATCGCTGAGCAGAAAAGCCGCTACGGAAGCAACCTCCTCGACCCTGCCCAGGCGGCGCAGCATATGAAACTTGCCCCACACCGGCTCCCATTTCTCCCGGTCGTAACCGGCAGCCTTGTCCACCTCTCGCGTCCAGATCCAGGCAGGAGAGATCATGTTAACCCGGATTACGGGTGCCAGATCAAGAGCCATACAGCGGGTCAGCTGCACGACAGCGCCTTTGGCGGCGTTGTAGGTCCACCTGTCCGGCTGCGCGATGTGGGCTGAGATGCTCGACATGTTGACCACCGCTCCCTTTCCGACCTCTTTCATGTAGGGGGCGCACAGCTGGGTCATCGTCGCATATCCCATCGGCCCGACGTTGAAGACTCTCTCCCAGTCGCTGCGGCTGGCATCCATACCTTTTGCCAGGAATGAGAAGGCGTTATTGACAAGGAAGTCGATTCTGCCCCAGGATTCGGCAGCAGATTCCACTGCCTTGCGGCAGAACTCCTCAGAAGCCATATCGCCGCGGACGAAGCTGGTCTTGTACCCGAGTTCAGCCAGTTCCTTCACGGTCTTTTCACCAGCATCGCTGATTCCGGTGAACGTTACTGAAGCACCTTCCCGGCAGAGCCGTTCTACACAGGCCCGCCCGATACCTTGAGAACCGCCGGTTACTATTGCGGCCTTTCCTGCAAATCTCTGTTCCATTCTACACCTCACATACAATTATAAGCGGATATCAAACACGTCTTCAGTGAGTTCATCCTCTGCTTTACAGAACAGAGGGGGAAAGGCTGCCCCCTCCCCCTCTTCATCTTCGCTATACTGCGGAGTTAATTCCGTCAGAAATTGAAATCGTCAATATTATCGGCATCAAACACCTGCGGCGGGCCGGTGATGACGATCCGATCCGGTCCGATTTCTCTCTCGCCGAGTCCGGGAACGGTGAATACAGCACCCTCTTCAGCTTTCACATCGCCGAGAGCAAGGTCGACAGCCAGATATGCGGAGAGGTATCCTTCGTCAAAGGGGCTCCAGAGAGCGAATGCGGTAACGGTGCCGTTCTTGACGAATCTTCTCATCTGGTTCGGAGTACCGAGGCCGGTTACCTGGAGCTCGGGAGCGCGGCCGGCATTTTCAACAGCCTGAGCTGTTGCGGCAACACCGACGGTTGTCGGGCTGATAATTCCGCGCAGTCTCGGATACTTCGTAAGCAGCGCCTCGGCTTCCGTCAGGCTCTTCTGGGGATCATCGTCACCGTAGACAACATCAACGAGCTTCATTTTGGCGTACTTGGGATCCTTAAGCGCCTCTTTCATACCCTCAATCCAGTAGTTCTGGTCCGGGGCATCGGTGGTTGCACTCAGGATAGCGATATCACCCTCATAGTTGATCAGAGAACCCATCAGTTCGACCTGGCTTGATCCGGTGATCTCAAAGTCCATCGGCAGGATGGCAACATCGCGGTAATCTTCACTCCCGGGGATGTCGGAATTGACGATCATGACTTTGATGCCGGCGTCCATTGCCTGCTTGAAGACCTGGTTGAGGGCGTCCGGACTGTTGGGAGCTATGGCGATGACATCAACACCGCGCTGAATCTGTGTCCGTACGAAGGGAATCTGGGATGTCGCTTCAGCCGTCGCCGGAGCAATGGTGGTGAAGGTGAATCCAAGTTCGTCGCTTGCCTTCTTGAAGCCGTTTACGATCGAATCAAAGTAGGGGTTACCGGTATTCTTGGGAATGAAGACGATTTCAAGATCTTCCACCGTTTTCTCCCCGGCAGCCGCTTCCTCCTCTCCGGCTGCGGTCAGTCCGAACACGCACGCGAAGATCAGCGCAAAGGTGAAGATAAAACGCAATTTCCTGTTCAACATATTGAACCTCCTTAAAATATTAGCACAGTCCCTCAAAGGACTGAATGCTCCGTTGCCGACAGCCGACCTATTTCTGGCGGCTGTAGATGAAATTCGAGAAGACGATGGCGAAGATCAGGAGAAACCCGATAATCGTCAGCTGGTTCTCGATCTTGATATTTGCTACGCTGAGCCCGAGCTTCAGCGATACCAGCACAAAAAACGCGATGAATGTTCCAAAGACGTTGCCCCGGCCGCCGTTGATGTCGGTCCCTCCGAGCAGCGTAATCGTTACAATCTCCAGCTCCCCGCCCTGGGCGAGGTTATAGCGGGCTATGCCGAGCCTTGAAATCATGATGATTCCCGCAAGAGCACTGATAACGCCGCTTGAGGCGAAGAGAATCAGTTTCATCTTCGTCACATGGATTCCGGAAAACCGGGCGGCCTTCTCGTTGGTTCCCAGCGCATATATATTGCGTCCGAAGACCGTCTTGTTCAGCAGCAGCGCTGCAGCTATGAACAGAAAGAAGAATATCAGTAGGGGAGCCGGAACGCCGAGAATGTAGACAAAGTCGATTCCGGTAAACCACTGGGGGAAACGACCGATTGACCGGTCTCCGAGGAGAATCTGTGAGATTCCCCGGTAGAGCGACAGGGTTCCGATGGTAACGATCAGCGGCGGGAGCTTGAACCAGGTGATAATGAATCCGTTGAAGAGTCCGAGGATGAGCCCCAGCAGAATGCCGATTGCCAGACAGAGGCCGAACGGCAGTCCCATCTCCCAGAAGATGGCGACGACGCAGCCGACAAGGGCCATGCTTGAGGCTACCGAGAGATCAATCTGGCCCGATATGACGATCAGCGTCATGCACAGGGCGACGATCCCGAACTCAACGTACATTGAAGTCGAATCAATGAGAAACCCGAAATCGAGAAAATAGGGGGAAAGAACCGTTCCGAGCACGATGCTGATCAGCAGCATCAGTACCGTTCCGTATTCGGGGTGCAGGAGCGCCTTGCTGAGCTGCGGCCGGTCTTGTGTCATTCTTTTCATATGCTACGCCTTCTGCATGGTTTTTTCTAACGAACCGACCCGGTTCTGCAGGAGCTTGTCCACGATCAGGGCCAGGATGATGATGAACCCGTACAGCGCCTGCTGCCAGAATGCCGATATTCCCAGAACGGCCAGAGCGGTATTGACGATCCCGAGGAGAATACAGCCGATAACTACTCCGAGGACAGAACCCGAACCGCCGGTTACCGTAACCCCCCCGATGACGGTGGCGGCAATGACGGTGAATTCAAAGCCGACTCCCGTCATCCCCGGGTTTACGTACCCGAAGCGCGAGGCGTACATGATGCCGGCAAACCCGGCACAGCCCCCGGCAAACCCGTAGGTGAGGATGACGATTTTGTCCATATTGATGCCGCGCAGCCGTGCCGCGCTGACATTGCTCCCGTAGGCGTACACCTCCCTTCCGAAGTGCGCATACCGCATGAACAGATGGGTCAGTCCCGCAATGATCAGGGCGAAGAGTACGATCCAGGGAATGACAATCGGAGAGGTCTGGGAGAGACGGATCAGTTTTTCGGGGATGTAGTTCGGGTCGATCTGTATTCCGCCGCTTATGATAAAGAGCAGTCCCCTGAAGGCATTAAGCGTGCCGAGGGTGACGATGATCGCCGGAAGCCGGAGTTTTGATACCAGCAGTCCGTTGAACAGCCCGAGCCCGATCCCAACCAGTGTCCCGAGCAGGAAGGCCGGGAATATGGGAAAGTCCTCTATCCTGATAAACAGCAGCCCTACCGTCATTCCGCTGAAACCGAGAATCGATCCGAGCGAGAGGTCGATGTTACCGGTGAGAATCACCATCATCTCACCCATGGCCACCACGACGATGAGGGGGATGTAGAGCATAACGCTGCGGAGGTTGTCATACATGAGAAATCTCGGTTCAATGATCGCCACCACTGCAAATGCGATCAGCGTGGTCGCCATAACCCCGAACTCCTTGAACCTGACCAGATTTCTGCCCTGGAATATTCCTGCTGCGGTATGGGTTTTTTGCGGCATCACTGCTGTACCTCCGCGAGATTTTTTGTTGCTGCCTTCATAATGTTGATATCGTTAATCTGCTCCCCCTCAAAAACCCCGGTGATGCGGCCCTCCTTGAGAACCATCACCCGGTCGCTCAGTCCGGTAATCTCAGCCAGTTCGGATGAGATCATGATCACCGCCTTGCCCGACCGGGAAAGCTCATTGATCAGCTTGTAAACCTCCTCCTTCGCCCCCGCATCGATACCCCGGGTGGGCTCGTCGAGGATAAGGATATCGGGTCCGGTCAGGAGCCACTTGGCAAGCACCACCTTCTGCTGGTTGCCCCCGGAAAGCTCCTGGACCCGCTGCCCGCAGTCGCGCATCCGGATGCCGAGTTTCCGGCCGTATTCATCGGCTATCTCCTTCTCCTTCTTCGGCAGCAGCCATCCCTTCTTTGATATCTGTCCGGGTGAGGCGTAGGTGATGTTGGCCGCTATCTTGTAGGGCAGAAAGAGTCCCTCAAGCTGACGGTCCTCCGGGATGTAGGCAAGCCCATGCCGGATCGCAGTGCGGGGTGAATCGATGACAACCTCCTGCCCGTCTATCTTGACGGTTCCGCTGTCAATCGGGTCGAGACCGAACAGCGCCCGCGCTACCTCGCTTCTGCCGGCTCCGACCAGGCCGGCAATCCCGAGGATCTCTCCCGCCCTGACGTGCAGGCTGATATCCTGAAACACGCCCCGGCTCTCGAGGTTCTCCACCTCGAACTTGACCTCCCCGATCTCCACGTTCTCCTTGCTGATATGGTCCTTCATCTCCCGACCGATCATCATCTCGATCAGCTGCTGCTTGTCGGTTTCCGCACGCTCGCGGACCCCCACCTTGTACCCGTCACGCAGGACCGTAATCCGCTCCGATATCTCGAGAATCTCATCAAGCCGATGGCTGATGAAGATGAACGATTTGCCCTGGCCCTGCAGCTTTCTGACAATACTGAAGAGATTGCCTACCTCCGAGGGGGTAAGCGAGGCCGTCGGCTCGTCCATGATGATCACCTGCGCGTTCTGCGAAAGGGCGCTGACAATCTCCACCATCTGCTGATCGGCGATGGACATGTTCTTCATGACGCGCTTCGGGTCAAGCTGCACCTCGAGCGAGTCGAGCAATTCCTGAGCCTGACGGTAGATATCCTTCCAGCCGACTGTCAGCCGACCTGACTTGCGGGTATGTCCGGCAAAGATGTTTTCGGCAATATCCAGATCGGAGAATATCAGGGGTTCCTGGTGGATCAGGGCGATCCGCTTCGCAATGGCATCATAGGGAGAGTGAAAGACCACCTGCTCCCCGCGGACAAAGATTGATCCCTCGGTCGGCTTGAAAACGCCGGCTATTATGTTCATCAGAGTCGACTTCCCGGCTCCGTTTTCCCCGATAACCGCGTGGATTTCCCCCTGCTCGAGGCTGAAATCCACGTTATGGAGAACCCGCACTCCGCTGAACTCCTTTACGATTCCTTCTGTGTGAATGGCGATTTCGCTCATGCCCTCTGTCTCTCTTCCCTTCACCGTTCGTTATCCCGCCTTCCGGCAGGTCAATCCATCAGCAGTCCGCCGTTGACGTCCAGGATCTCTCCGGTAATGTAGTCAGCTCTGTTTCCGGCGAGAAAGAAAATTGCCTGGGCAACCTCCTCCGGTTTCGCCAGCCTTTTCATCGGTATCCGGCCCTCCAGCGCCTTCTTCGTCTCCGGAGTCCAGACACTGGTCATAGAAGTTTCCGTCGGGCCGGGGGCGACGCAGTTCACCTGCACGTTGAACTTCGCCGCATACTGCGCCAGAGTGATCGTCAGGCTGATCACCCCCGCCTTTGATATACAGTAGTGGGGTCCGACAATTTCTCCCCCGCTCTTCCCGGCATTTGAGGAGATATTGATGATTTTACCCTGCCTCCGCCTGACCATGCCGCGCAGCACGTGCTGACAGCAGAAAAAGGTGCTGCGCAGATTGATGTTCATCACCATATCCCACTCTGCGGGAGTTACATCGGGTACAGGGGTAAGGCTTGTCACTCCCGCACTGTTGACAAGGACATCAATCTGCTGATTACCGCTCTCCAACTCGGCAAGCACCTTCCCCAGGGCAGCCAAATCGGCTGCATCAACCTGGTGCAGAGTATACTGACTCTCACCGGTGAAACTGCAGTGATCGAGTATATCCAAACCTACGACAGCCGCACCCTGTTCAAGAAACAGCCTGGCCGCAGCCATCCCTATGCCGCTCTCAGAACCGGTTATGACTACAGTCTTACCTTTCAAGCTTCACCTCGTACGAAAACTTATATGCATATGTTACCATAATATTCACATATGTCAATAAATTTGTTGCATCATTTCGGTTACGGTGGTATAGTACGGTAAGGAAATAATATGAAAGACCCTCAGGAGCTCGACTTTACACCGGTGACGACCGGAGACAAGATCCAGCAGATTGTTGAAGCCATCGAAGAGCGTATTCTCGACGGGCGGCTTGAGACGCACGCGCTGCTCCCCTCAGAGAAAATACTTTCACTCCAGTTCAACGTCAGCCGCTACAGCCTGCGTGAAGCCCTGCGGGTGGCAGAGACCAAGGGACTCATTGAAATCCGGCAGGGCAAACGCCCGCGGGTAGCAAAACTCTCCTCCCAGGCGAGTACAAACATCATCGGCCTGCACCTGATGCGCCACAATATTTCCCTGATGGACCTCATCATCGCCCGCCTCAGCCTTGAATGCAACATAGCCAGCATTGTTGCAGGGCTTGTCACCAATGAGCTGCTCGAACAGATGGAGATTAACATCAAGCAGCTTGAGTACCACCGTGACGATCTTGAGTACTGCGCCCAGAAGGATATTGAATTTCACAACCTGCTCGTCAAGGCAAGCAACAATCCGGTCTTTGAGATGATGATGAACCCGATCAGCAATCTCCTGCGAAACTCCCGTATCGCAACCCTGAAGCTTACCGGGGTTGAGCGGGCTCTTACCGGGCACCGCCGAATCCTTGAGGCGCTGAAAAAACGGGATCCCGACATGGCGGCCAGCGCCATGAAAGCCCACCTTGAGATGGCCGAAGATGATGTGAAGATCATTGAAGAGATGCAGCACGAGACAGTCCTCGAGGGGTGAATGCCCCGCACCCGGCAGTATTAAGATAATATAATCCTCTCTCTACCCCGCCGCAATCTGCGTGTTCTACATTCACTGTACAGGGCAGAAGCAACGGCTCTGCCTGAAAACACCCAGATTATACAAGGAGTATACGATTATGAAACATACCGTACGTACCATCGCGGCGGCAGCCATGCTGCTGCTTGCCGTTTCGCTTGCAGCCGAAGGAACCGCTGAAACAATTCAGAACGAGCAGGAAACTGCAGAGGAGCTTGGAGAACTGCAGCTCAGCGCAGCTGAGCGTGAAGGGCTGCTGCTTATGCGAGAAGAGGAGAAGCTCGCCCGCGATGTCTACCTCGCGCTCGCAGAGCACTGGAATGTGCCGATTTTCAGCAACATTGCACGGAGCGAGTCTGCCCATATGGAGGCGGTTGCCCGACTGCTGAACATCTATGGTATCGATGACCCTGTCGGAAACGATGTTCCGGGGGAGTTTGCCAATCCGGAACTTGCCGCGCTCTACACTAAGATGCTTGCAGAGGGGAAGACCAGCGTCACCGCAGCCCTGCAGATAGGCGCTGCCGTCGAGGACCTCGATATCAAGGACCTTCAGGAGCTTCTCCGGCAGACCGATGAACAGCAGATCATCTTTGTCTACGAAAATCTGCTTCGCGGTTCGGAGAGCCACATCCGGGCGTTCACCAGCCTGCTTGCACAGCAGGGGATACGCTACGAAGCCCAGTACACTGACAGCGAGTACCTTGCCGATCTGCTCGACGGTCAGGATGATCGCGGCAGGTCGTCCCGTTCTGCCAGGAACGGGAGAAGGTAGCGCTGCGTTACCTCAGGTTTTCTTATCTTCGGCGGCAAAGCGCGGGCACACAATCCCGCGCGCCGCGAAGAATCCGAGGAGGATCAGCAGAGAGGAGAGCAGCAAAACGGCGGGAAAGCCGAGGTACCTGATGAGAAATCCGGCGGCAACGGGGTAGAGGATGTTCATGATGCTCCCTGCCCCCGCTATGCCGGTGTAGACCGGCCGGTTCTCCTCGGTTGATATCTCGAGAAGCACCCCCGGTATCCCGATCTGGTACAGCGCGTACGCGGAACCGCTGAACAGAAAGGCTGCTGCATACAGCATACCGCTTCCGGCAAGCAGCAGCGAGACAAGTGGAGCTGCAGCCCCGATGAGGATGAACAGGTACAGAATCGTCTTGTACCGCTCCCCCCGGTGAAATATCTGCAGCGCAATGTTCGTCAGGAGTCCCCCTGCCATCTGTACGAGCAGGTAGGTGCCGACCAGGCTGCCCGGGACTGAAAAACGGGAACGGGCAAACAGGATGAGAAAGGGCACTATGGCGAGCACCGTGCCGGAAGTGTTGACCAGAAGGAGATACAGACGCAGATTGCGGTCTCTCACCAGCGCATCCCGGAAACTTGCCGCCCGCTGCCTGAGCGGAATTTTCTGCTTCGCCGGTGCTGCCGGCTCCCTGATCATCCAGAAACCGGCAGTACCGAAAAGCAACAGCACCCCTGCCGAGATGTAGAGAATGCTGTAGTTGACCGGATATGAAAGAACGGTAAGCACCAGTTTCACGATAAGGGAGGATACGATCACTCCCGCGCTCGCCGTCAGCTGCTTGATCATGAGAAACTTTTTCCGCTGCTGCGGTTCGATGGCCCTGCCGAGTATATCCATATAGGAAATGTTGGCGAATGAACCGCTGAATGAGAAAAGCGCCATTAGGAGCAGAATGACGGGCACCATCCAGGCTCCGCCGCTGCTTCTCATGTGGAGCAGTAGCAGTCCCAGGGTTATGAGTGAAAGCACGCGAAGGTTGATGCCGACAAGCAGCAGACCTTTCTTACGCGGGTAGGGCAGGAGAAATCCGGCAAAGAAGATCTGCATGAAGCTTGTGCCGCCGATCATGACGGCAGAGAGAATTCCGACATGAACCGCCGTTCCTCCTGCCTCCCCGATCATATTCGGGACTACTGTGTTTACGTCGATAAAACTCATCGTCAGTGCAAGAAAGACTGCATGTATCATGAATGCCGTAAAATTTCGGCGGCTGGTCCGTTCGTCCATATTCCTCTCCGGTGTTCCGTAATGAATTCTGATCCTCTCTGCAGGCTGTGTCAACAGAAGGGTATTGACTTATAGGACAACCGCATGAAGCCCCGGGCGGAGTCAGGACTGAGAGGAAGAGTGATGAGAAGCCTGTGAGACCCAATCAAAATGATCACAATAGAGGGAGAG
>CAYSRK010000401.1:0-10303 GCA_964433385.1 uncultured Spirochaetales bacterium | reverse complement strand
TTTTGATTGGGTCTCACAGGCTTCTCATCACTCTTCCTCTCAGTCCTGACTCCGCCCGGGGCTTCATGCGGTTGTCCTAGTCGGGCTGAAGGTTGCTTGCAAACAATGCCTTGATAGTGTAATGTAATATACAATAATTTCATATTTACAATAGTTGTACCTGATTCCGCAGCGTGCAGACGGCAGGGAGTGAATACCCCGAATGCGGTCCTGCGGAAGAAGTACCGCAGACAGAGGAGAAGAAAAGATGGCTGAAAAAACACAGGAAAATCTGATGGCGGCTTTCGCCGGTGAGTCCCAGGCAAACAGGAAATACCTGGCTTTTGCAAAAAAAGCTGAGGCTGAGGGTAAGGTCAATGCGGCGAAACTCTTCAGGGCAGCTGCGGAGGCTGAAACTCTGCATGCGATGAAGCATTTTGAAACTGCCGGCATGGTCGGGTCGACCCTCGACAACCTCAAGGCGGCTGTCGCCGGAGAGACCTATGAGTACAAGGATATGTACCCTGATTTCCTCAAGACCGCTCAGGAAGAGGGCGAGAAAGGTGCCGTTGCGACCTTTACCTTTGCCTTGAAAGCTGAAGAGGTGCACGCAAGACTGTATCAGGAAGCTCTCGAAGCGATCGATGAGACCGTAGAGGTTACCTACTACCTCTGCCCTGTCTGCGGCAACATTGAGAAGTCCGTACCGGATAAGTGCTGGATCTGCGGTGTGCCTGGATCTAAATTTATCGCGTTCTGACCTGAACGGAAGAAAAAAAGCAGGGTGAATCCCTGCTTTTTTTTCGCCCTGTCCATAATCAGCGGGCTGTGAAGGTGCCCTCATCCAGTTCCTTGAAGGCCTGGTTCAGCTCCTCCCGGGTGTTCATGACGATAGGGCCGCCCCATGCGATCGGTTCCCGCAGCGGCCGGCCCGAGATGAGCAGGAAACGCACCCCTTCATCGAGCGCCCGAACGGTAAGCGAAGTTCCGTCGCTCATCAGAGCAGCCCTTCTTGCCGGCACGGGTCCGTAGGAGTTGTCAAAACGGCCTGATCCTTCGATAAGATAGCAGAAGAGGGTGTTTTCCGGGTCAGTTTCCAGTTCCCAGCTGGCGCCTGGTTCGAGGGCGACATCGAGGTAAAGCGTCTTCACGTAGTCGCCTTCGACAGGACCCTGTACCCCGCCGAAGCTTCCGGAGATGATGCGTACCTGCGAACCTTCCCCGCTGACCAGGGGAACCATATCAGCGGTGATGTCCCGATAGCTTGGCCCGGTCATCTTGTCCTTTCTCGGCAGGTTTACCCACAGCTGAGCCCCGAGCAGACGGCCTACAGCCTTCGGCATTTCCTGGTGGATTATGCCGCTGCCGGCAGTCATCCACTGGCAGCACCCGTCGAGGATGCTTCCGGAGTTTCCCAGTGAGTCCCCATGCTCTATATCTCCGTGGATGAGGTAGGTTACCGTTTCTATACCGCGGTGCGGATGCCAGGGGAATCCTTTTGTATAATCGTCAGGATTGTCGGAATCAAACGCATCGAGCATCAGAAATGGATCAAAGTCCGTAACATCCCTGTGTCCGATCACCCGTACGAGCTTGACTCCGGCTCCGTCGTACTGGACGGCCCCTCCGACCAATTTCACTACTGTTCTCTCTGCCATAGCACTCCTCCCGAGGCGTATTCCCGATACTCTGACGGCATTAGTCATATATATGAAACCACTCTATCACATAACGGCAGGCAGGCGCCAGTCCCGCGGTGTGCAAACTGTGCTGCTGTGGTAGAATGGGGATACCTGAAGGGGGTGGATGTGATGGTTACGGTCCGTTTTGAAGTTTTCGGCAGGGTCCAGATGGTCGGCTACCGGTACTTCGCCCTCAGGGAGGCGCAGAGACGCCGGATTACCGGCTATGTGCGCAATCTGCCCGGAGGGTCGGTCGAAATAACAGCCCAGGGGGAGGCAGGGGATGTTGAAGCCTTTGCCGCCGCGCTCAGACGCGGCCCCATCTCAGCTGAAGTTGAGCGGATGGTCCGCAGCAGCTGTGAAGATCCTCCCTGCTACGATTCGTTTTCGATCCGCTTCTGAGGGGAAGAAGTTTCGGTTTCCAGGATGAACTTCCGCATGAGCAATCCGTCTCTGTAGGTGTTTCCGATCCTGGTGTCGCGCTCAAGGCGGGTTTTGCAGGTGAATCCAGCCCGTTCGTAAAGCCTGAGTGCTGCAGTATTGTCCGAGCGGACCATAAGGTAGAGGATTTCGATGATCCGTTCTCTGCGCAGCCGGCTGAAGGCCTGCTCAAGGAGATAGGTTCCCGTCCCCCGCCCGCGAAATGCGGGGGAGACCCCCATCGTAAGCTCAGCAGTATGGCTGAGTCTCGATGCTCTGCGCGGGTGCACCTGCACAAAACCGCTGCAGACCATCCGTTCCCGTGAAACGAGAAAAAAACCTCCCGGAAGGGCGCTGAGGGAAGTAATGTTCTCAAAGAGTGCCTCAGGGTTGGGGCAGAGTTCCTCAAACTCCGTCGAGAAAGCGTCGCTTGAGCTCCAGATGCCGGCAAGGAGGCTGAAGAGGTTTTCAGGCTCGAGATCAAGTCCGTTGATTACATCGTAAACGGGTCCTTGCACGCTGCTGTCAGACATCTCCCCTCCTGCATATATTTTCCGCCGCAAACGCACCGCTTGAATTCAGGGTATCTCCAGGCTGGAGAAATCAGTAAAACTGGCGTAGAAGGCGGTCTCGATGGGCAGTGTAGCAGAAACTGCCTGTTTTGGCGACATTCGTCGAACCCTTCGGAAATACAGAGACGGAATTTACCGTTGACAAACGTATATTTTGATTATATAAAGAATATAATACAATTATATTTTGGAGGTATTGTATGAAACGTATCGTGTGTATTGCGGTGCTGGTGCTGATTACATTTTCAGTATTTGCCGGAAGTGAAGCTGAGATGTACGGCAGCAGTATGCCATATCAGGACAGTCAATGGACTCAGCCTGTTGAGCCTCTTCCTTCAGGTCCTACATTCAAAGAAGTGGTTGTTGCTCAGGATGGTGATTTTGTGTTGCGCTCAAATATTTACTTGCCTTCTGTTCCGACCCCGAAACCTGCACCTCTTATAATCTTCATTCACGGAAATGGTGGAGCCTTTAATTTTTCCAACGGAAGCAGGCACTACGATCTGGCCATAGCGATGAAGGATCGGGGAATAGCAGTAGCAACAATGGGTTACAATAATGATGAAAGCATGTTGGAGAATGTTTTTCAGACAAAAGCATACATCCGATATTTCCGGGCTAATGCAGCTGAGTACGCCATAGACCCCGATAGGATCGCAGTATGGGGCACTTCCCGGGGCGGTCACTTGGCGGCATTAGTTTTGGCTTCCGGGGATGTCCCGGAACTGGAGGGCAGCATAGGAGATCATTTGGACACGTCAAGTATGCTGCAGACAGGCGCCATCGTGTACCCTACCAATGTTATCAGCCGGGGAAATGCGTCCGGATTTCTAAGATTTGATGATCCGAAGGGCGTCATGGAGGCTCATCTTGCGAATGACAAGGCTAGTCCCCTATGGGATGATGTTGAACTTCTTCGCTTGCTTGATCCTATTACCCATATAGATGAAGACGATCCCCCGGTTATCATCAGCTGCAGTTCTCTTGATCCGGTGACGCCGGTCCAGATAAGCATTGACATCTATGAAAAGTATGTTGCTAAGGGGGTTGAGGCATCACTGTATCTCTGGTCTCACGGCACTCATGGCAGAGTCGGAGTTGACATTGAGGCTGCCGTGCAGGACTGGATAGAGAAAAAACTGCTTGTCGATTTGTTGTAGTTCATCGAACTCTCTTTCAGCACGTGCTTGATACAACTTGTTATGCAAATATATTGACCTTATCTGCACCATGTTGAAAAGCTGCACAGAGACAGACGGCTGGATAGTTGCGCTGAGGCAGTCGCTATCCGGTCTCTGTCTTTTCTTACTACGCTTTGGATACGAACAGGCAGCAGGCGTACTGGAGAAGGATATGTTCCGCCGGTTGTTCTCAAAGGTACAGGAACGCTGCTATCCCTTGAACAGGTGACAGGCGCTGAAATGACGGGGGGCGATCTCCTCAAGCGGCGGCTCTGCGGTGCGGCAGATTTTCTCGGCATACCGGCAGCGGTTGGCGAAGCGGCAGACCGGTTCAGGGTCTATCGGGGAGGTGATTTCCCCCTTGAGAATTATCTTATCCGTATTCCGGTGCAGCGTCGGCCGGGGTATGGCCGAAAGCAGGGCCTGGGTGTAGGGGTGGACGGGGCGGGTGAACAGTTCCTCCGCCGGAGCCATCTCCACGAGCTTGCCGAGATACATGACAGCCACATCATCTGAAAAGTGGTTGACGACCGACAGATCGTGCGTGATGAATATGTAGGTAAGGCCGAGCTGGTTCTGCAGTTTCTTGAGCAGGTTGAGAATCTGGGCCTGGATGGAGACATCAAGCGCCGAAACCGGTTCATCGCAGACAATGAACTTGGTGTCAAGGGCCAGGGCGCGGGCTATGCCGATTCTCTGACGTCTTCCCCCGTCAAGTTCGTGGGGATAGGTATTTCTCAGCCTGCGGGAGAGACCGACGAGGTCCATAAGTTCCAGGACCCGGTTGTAGCGGACTTTCTTGTCCCTGATCAGCCGGTTGAGGACAATCGGCTCCTCGATAATTTCACTTACCGTCATCCGCGGGTCAAGCGAAGAGAAGGGGTCCTGAAAAATAATCTGCATTTCCCGACGCAGTAATCGCATCTGAGCAGGGGGGAGTGCTCTTATATTCTTACCCTCAAAGAAAATATCACCATCGGTTGCGTCAATGAGCCGCAGGATTACCCGCCCGGTTGTCGATTTGCCGCACCCCGATTCACCGACGATGCCGAGGGTTTTTCCCCGCTTAATGGAGAAGCTGACATCGTCCACTGCATGCAGCATGCCTCCCCTCGGCTGAGGAAAATACTTCTTCAGATTTCTCACTTCCAGCACTGTATCAGACATGCTATCGCTCCCCCGTGCGGGTGTTGTATGATTTCAGGGTGAAATCGGGATTATCGGAGTAGAGGTGGCACTCGCAGAAGTGCGTTTTGCTGAACCAGATCTTTTCGGGCTTCACCTCTCTGCAGATATCCATGGCGTAGTCGCAGCGTCCGCAGAAGCTGCATCCCGGAGGCAGGTTGTAGGGGTCGGACATCAGTCCGCGGATCGGTATCAGCTCCGCCTTGCGGTCGTCAATATTGGGGATCGAGTTGAACAGTCCTTCGGTATAGGGATGCCTGGTTTTTTCAAACACCTCCTCCAGACTTCCCTGTTCCACGATCCTCCCGGCATACATGATCGCCACATCGTCGCATACTTCGGCCACAACTCCCAGGTCATGGGAGATCATGATCATGGACATGCTGAACTGCTGCTTGAGTTCCTTCATCAGTTCGAGCACCTGGGCCTGGATCGTCACATCGAGGGCGGTCGTCGGCTCATCCGCTATGAGCAGCTGAGGACTGCAGGAGAGGGCTATTGCGATAATGACCCGCTGCTTCATCCCCCCGGAAAACTGGTGCGGATACTCCTTCATCCTGTTGCCCGGAATGCCGACAAGCTCAAGCATCTCGCGGGCTTTCTGCCAGGCCTCATCACGGGAGACGTTCTGATGGATGCTGACCGCCTCCGCAATCTGATCCCCCACCCTGATAACCGGATTGAGGGCGGTCATGGGGTCCTGAAATATCATGGAGACGACCTTGCCCCTGATGCTCTCCATCTGCTTCTCAGATTTCTGCAGAAGCGGGACACCGCTGAGACTGATCGTTCCGGCGATCACTTCTCCCGGCGGGGAAGGAATGAGGCGCATAACCGAAAGAGCAGTGGTAGTCTTGCCGGCTCCGGTCTCCCCGACAAGTCCGAGGGTTCTGCCCCGTTCGAGGGTGATGTCGATTCCGTTGACCGCCTCCACGATCCCCTCTTCGGTCCGGTAGATGATCTTAAGGTCCTCTATGTTCAGCACGGTATCGTTCATGCGGCTGTTTCCTATTTCAGTTTCGGGTCGAGAGCGTCGCGCAGTCCGTCACCGATCAGGTTAAGTGAGAGGACGGTGAGCACAATGGCGAGTCCCGGGTAGAGAACGATGTACATATGGTCCCTGATGTAGGCTCTGCCTCCGGCGAGCATATTGCCCCACTCGGGAGTCGGGGGCTGGATCCCGAGGCCGATAAAACTCAGTGAAGAGGTCGCCATGATGGCCGAAGCCACCTTGAGGGTGGCGAAGACCACGATCGGAGCCATGGAGTTGGGAAGAACGTGCCTGAGGATGATGGTATGGTCCCTCGCCCCGATGGCGCGGGCGGCTTCTATGAACTCCTGGTCTTTGACGCTCAGCACGGAGGCCCGTACAACCCGGGCGAAGCCGGGAATGTTCGATATGCCGACAGCGATCATGAGGTTGAGAATACTTGCCCCGAGGGCTGCGACAATGGTTATTGCGAGAAGGATGGTGGGTACCGCCAGGAGTACGTCAAGCACCCGCATGATGATGTTGTCCACCCTGCCCCCGTAGTAACCTGCCAGCGCCCCGAGTGTTCCCCCGAACGTCAGTGCGATGCTCACCGAGATCACCCCGACAAAGAGCGATATCCTCGTACCGTAGACGATGCGGGCGAAGATGTCCCGGCCGAACTCGTCTGTTCCGAACCAGTGTTCCGAACTGGGGGATTGAAGCCGTTCGCGGACGTTCATCTTCAGCGCCTCTTCCTCATAATCGGCGATCAGGGGGGCGAAGAGGGCCAGCATGAGAAAGAGGAGAATCAGCAGCAATCCGATCACCGCCGTGGTGCTTCGACGCAGTCTGCGCCACACCTGGAGAAGCTGGCTTCGTTTTTTGGAGTGTGCGACGGAGTCTGCCGTGACCCCTGCTGCCGCCTGTGCTGTATTGCCCATGCCGTTACCCCTCAAGTTGGTTCTACCGGTATCCGGATTTGATCCGCGGATCAATATACGCGTAGAGAATATCGATGATCAGGTTGACGATGCTGAAGGAGAGTGAAAAGACAATAACGCAGCCGAGCACCATCGGCGTGTCCTTTCTCTGGATCGACTCGACCATCAGGCGGCCGATCCCCGGCCACGAGAAGACTGTCTCAGTCAGTACCGCTCCGCCGAGCAGGACGCCGAACTCGAGTCCGATGACGGTGACTGCCGGGATGAGGGCATTGCCGAGCGCATGCTTCCTGATCACTCTTCCCCGGCTGACCCCCTTGGCCTTGGCCGTGTTGATGTAGTCCTGTCTGATGACCTCCAGCATGGAAGAACGGGTGGTTCTGGTGATGCTCGCCGTCGATGCGATGGCGAGGGTGAATGCGGGCAGGATAAGGCTCTTGAGGCCCGCCATGCCCCCCGAGGGAAACCAGCCGAGCCGGAGGGAAAAGGCTATGATGAGAATCAGGCCGGTCCAGAACGAAGGCATCGAGATGCCCACAAGCGCTATGATCATCCCGACATTATCGAAGATCGAGTACTGCCGGGTGGCTGAAATAACGCCGATAGGTATCGAGATGAGAACCGAGAGAAAAATCGCTGAAACGGTAAGCTTGAAGGTGTTGGGAAACCGCTGACCGATCTCCCGGGCAACCGAACGGCCGGTGGAGTAGGAGGTTCCCAGGTCGCCGCGCAGCAGGTTTGCCATGTAGCGTCCATACTGCACGATAAGCGGGTCATCAAGACCGAGCTGGTCCTTCAGCTGGGCTATCCGCTCTTCAGTAGCCCCCTCTCCCAGCATCATGGAGGCAGCATCGCCCGGTGTCAGGCTGATAATGAAAAATACGAGAAATATCACCCCGATCATGACCGGGATCAGCATCAGCACCCTTCTGGTCAGGTATCGCAGCATGCCGCCTCCTCAACTCTTCCGGCCCGCCATGCCGGCTTGCCCTCCCGCCCCGGGTAACGGTGCAGCGGGAAGGCGGGGAGGCGCCGGACACCTATCCGGGCGCCTCCGCGGCGGTAATCCTTAATAATGAATCTTCTCGATATTCCACAGGCCCTGCGGGCTCAGTTCCACGCCCTTCAGAGCGGCGCGGGCACCGACAATGTTGTTCTTGACAAACAGCGGAACGAAGGGAGCCTGATCCATGACATATTCATGAAATTCGTTGTATACCCTGGTTCTGGCCGCAAGGTCAAGCTCTTCACGGGCTTCCTTGAGCAGCCTGTCGATGTTCGGGTTGTTGATCCGGCTGAAGTTCATGCCTCCGATGTTGCCTGAGAAGAAGATCGGCGTAAGGGTGGCGTCCGGGTCCGGGTTGGATGTCCAGCCGAGAACGAGCGATTCTGCCATGCCCTGGAGCACGGAATCGATAAAAGTTCCCCATTCGAGCATTTCGATGGAGGCGGTAACGCCGACATCGGCGAGGTTTGCCTGGATAACCTCAGCGATCCGCTTGCGCTCATCTCCGGAAGTCATGATCGAGGTGGTGAACCCGTTGGGGTACCCTGCCTCGGCAAGCAGCTGTTTCGCTTTTTCCGGATTGTACTCGTAGTCAGCCGCCTTGTAGCCGAGGAAGGAGGGAGCGAGAACTGAACCTGCCTCCACACCGGCTCCGTCGATGGCAACCATGATGATGGCTTCCTTATCGATGGCGTAGTTGAAGGCCTGCCGGACTTTCTGGTTGTCGAAGGGAGCCCGTTCGGTGTTCATCGCGAAGAAGTCGATCCGTGTTGAGGGCACCTCGTAGAGGGCGAGGTCAGGGTTGCTGCCAACCTTGCCGATATCGATGGTCGGCAGTTCGTCGACCACGTCCACCTCTCCAGTCTCAAGGGCTATCGTCCGTGAAGTTCCCTCGGGGATGACTTTGAAGATAATCCGCTCGGACTGTCCCATATTTGCCGCATCGTAGTAGTTCATATTCTTCTGCAGAACAACCCGGTCGCCCGATACCCACTCTACGAAGGTGTAGGGACCGGAACCGACAGGATTCTCGAAGCCGTCGCCCGATTCCGCATAGGCCTTGGGAACGATGGAGGTGCCGGCATGCACGAGGGTGTAGAGGAAGGGAGCGAAGGCCGATTTCGTGGTGATTTTCACGCTGTAGGGGCCGGCGATTTCAATTTTTTCGATCTCGCTGAGCACCTGCTGCACCTTGGGCATGCTTTTCGACCGGTCGAGGCTGAACTTGACATCCTCACTGGTCATTTCTGTGCCGTCGTGGAACTTCACACCCTGCTTGATGGTGATCACCCACTCAACCGGGGAGGGCTGCTCCCAGGATTCAGCGAGGTCAGGGACCACTTCAAAGTCGGTGTTCAGCTTGAATAAGCGGTTGAACAGCAGGAACGAGACCCGTTCTGATTTGGTGTCGTTATGGTCCTGCGGGTCAAGTGAGGTGATATCAGCGCTCAGGGCGATGGATATTTCATCTTTTACCGTCTCCTGCACCTCCTGGGCTCCGCCGGCAAAGGCCAGCAGCGAAACTGAGAAGAACACCAGTGCGAAATACAGAGCTTTTGTTGTGTACTTCATTGTTAACTCCTTTTTGAAAAATTACAGCCTCCTCAGGGAGGCTGTTTCCTATGAATCAACCCTGAATAACGGAACCTTCCGTGCTGCGTGATACGTCACGGCATCCGGTTCAGGGTGTGAAACCTGAGGGCAAAATCGATAAGAACCTTTTCAAGTTCCTCCAGGGAAGAACTCTCCACGTACTCCCCGTCGCCATGCCATGCCCCGCCGCGCGGGCCGAACTCAACGGCAGGTATGCCGGCTGCGGCAAAGAAACGCGCATCCGAACCGCCGTGCTGCACTGCCGGACCAATATGCGCCGAGGCTACAACCCGGGAAAGTGAGTTCTGCAGGAGCTTCACGTATCCGTTTTCCGGATCGACATTCACCCCGGCCTCCATCGCCCTGACATTGACGCTTCCATCAACCGCACCCTCGATCGCAGCGATGATATGCCGGGGGTCTAGACTCGGGACAAAGCGGATGTCAAGGCCGATGGTGCAGCTGTCAGGAACGCGGTTGTAGATGTTTCCCCCGCTGATCCGCGCCAGGTTAACCGTTGAGCGGTCGTAGAACTGAGAACCCTGCTCGAGTATCGGAAGCTGTGAGACCCTCCGGTAGTTCTCCAGCGCCTTCAGTATGGCGTTCTCCCCCTCCCACGGACGGGAACCATGCGCTGAAACCCCGGTGGTGATGATATCGAGCAGGATGACGCCCTTTGACTGGATTGAGACTTTCATATTCGTCGGCTCGGTGCAGATAACGAAATCGCCGACGTACCCCTGGTCGACGAGAAACGCCGTCCCGCGGCGG
>CAYSRK010000400.1:0-4832 GCA_964433385.1 uncultured Spirochaetales bacterium | reverse complement strand
GAGCGGCGCAGCAGCACCGGATTGCGCACGGCAGCGGCCTCCCACAGCTCCGCCATAAGCAGCGGGTTGTAGGAGAGTTCGCATTCATCCGCGCGGATGTACTGCAGCACTTCATCCGGGTGCACGATTGCCTCAGATTTGAAAATAAGCTGCGGCACCGCCAACCCGGCAGCCTTCTTGAAAGCCTTGATCAGGGTGTGCACCTTCGGAAGGCTTTCACAGCGGGTACCCTTCTCCTTCCACATGAAGGCCACCGCATCGAAGCGCAAAACATCAGCTCCCGCATTGGCAAGAAAGAGCATCTCCCGGATCATGGCCCGGAATACCTGGGGATTGCGGTAGTTGAGATCCCACTGGTAACTGTTGAAGGTGGTCCAGACCCATGCCTCGAGGGTGTCGGACCAGGTGAAGCTCCCCTTGCGCACCTCGGGAAAGATATCGCGCAGATGGGCGCTGTATTCGGCAACTTCTTTTTTGTCGGTGAAGATGTAGTAGAAGCGCTGGTAGTGGGGATCTCCGGCGAGGGCGCTGCGGGCCCATACATGGTCCTGGGAGGTGTGGTTAAGCACAAAATCGAGAGAGAGCACGATACCGGCGCGGTGCAGCGTATCTGCGAGCAGCCGCAGCTCTTCAGCGGTTCCGATTCCATCCTGAAACGAACGGTAGTCGGCAACCGCGTAGCCGCCGTCGCTCGCCTCCCGCGGGGAGCGGTACATCGGCATCAGGTGGAGATAGGTGATACCGAGACCGGTGAGGTAGTCGACCTTCTCCGCAAGAGAGCGGAAACTTCCGGCGAAGAGATCGACGTAGCAGACAGCGCCTACGGTACCGCTGCTCAGGTGCCAGGGGATGCCGTCACTGCGGCCCCCTTTCGGGGAGAACAGCTGTTCAGGGCGGATCCTGAAGGATTCCCAGACGTCGAGTATCAGCTGCTCCATGAACAGGTGCACATCATACTGGTCCCCGTAGAGCTCCATCAGCAGGGGATAGAGCTCGGGAAAGGTGCGCATCAGCCGTTCACGGAATACATCCCACCGTTCCTGACCCAGAAAACGCTGATCGAGCCTGGTCACTATCCGTTCGGTAACGGTGCTGTTGAGATCCATACGACTTATCCTTTACCGGCGGCCGGACTGCCGCATCCTGGATTCAGTATCAGCCCTTTACCGATCCGGCCATCAGCCCGCGGACAAAGTAGCGCTGCAGGGAGAAGAAGACCACCAGCGGAAGCAGGAGACTGATGAAGGCCCCCGCGGTAAGCAGATGCCAGTCCTGACCTCTCGTGCCGATCATGTTCAGCAGCCGCTGCGTCATAACCTGATAGCGCTCTCCGGAACCGCTCATGAACACCAGAGCGACAAGCAGGTCGTTCCAGACCCAGATAAACTGAAAAATTGCAAATGATGCCAGAGCGGGCACAGAGAGGGGCAGCACAAGCCGGGTAAAGGTGGTGAAGTGCGAAGCTCCGTCCATAAAAGCCGATTCAAGGGTGCTTTTCGGTATCGTGCTGACGTAATTGAACAGCAGATAGGTCGCCAGCGGCAGGCCGAACCCGGTATGCGCAAGCCATATGCCGAGGAAAGTTCCGTTGAGGCCGATCTTCTGATAGTCTCGCAGGATCGGAATGAGCGCTATCTGCAGGGGAACTACCAGTATGGCGACAATCGCGACAAACAGCACTTTACGCCCGGGAAATTCGAGCCATGCGAATCCGTAGGCGGCGAAGGCTGCAATCAGGATCGGAATGATGACCGAGGGGACGGTTACCGTCAGGCTGTTGAGAAAGGCGCCCATCATGTTGTCCCCCCGTTCCGTAACTACGTTTCCTGAAGCGTTGGTGTAGGTGAACGGTTTGCCCCCCAGCACCTGGGCATAGTTTTCGAGAGTCAGGTCGGTAAGATTGCTTCCGGCGGTCCACCATCCGGAGCGGGCGACATCATCACGGCTGCGGAACGAGGTGATGAACACGCCCAGCGTAGGGAGAGTCCAGGCTATGCAGATGACTATGAGGATGATGCTGATAACAATCTTCTGTCTCCTGCGGGCTTTGCCGTAGCCGGGCATCATGCCGGCATCCGTGACGCTCACGCTTTTTGTCTGTGCCATCAGAACACCTCCCGCTGCGAGAATTGTTTCAGGTTGTACCAGATCACCGGGGTAACGGCGATCAGGATTACGATCGATATCGCTGAGCCGCGCCCGTAGTGGAGAAACTTGAACATCTGCTTGTACTGCTGACTGGCCAGCACCTCCGTACCATAGAGGCCGTTGGTCATGGCGAAGACAATGTCAAAGACTTTGAGGGTCAGCAGGAGAATTGTGGTGCTCACCGTGACGATCGTCGATTTGATGTAGGGGATAATGATCTGGAAGACGATCCGCAGCTCCTTCGCACCGTCGATACGGGCTGCCTCCAGCAGCGTGGAGGGTACCTGCTTAACTGCGGCAGAGAGGATCACCATTGCGAATCCGGTCTGCAGCCATACCAGGATGGCTATGAGCAGGAACGTATTCCAGGTCCTGAGGGTAAGCCAGTTGGTCGGTTCTCCCCCCAAAGCGGTTGTTATTGCGTTGAGAAGCCCGATCTGTGCTGAACCGGGGGGACGGTAGGCGTACATGAATTTCCAGATGACGCCCGCTCCGACAAATGAGATCGCCATCGGGAGAAAGATGAGCGACTTGGCTGCCTTCTCGAACTTCACCCGGTCTGCAAGAAGCGCTATGACCAGGCCGAAGATGACGCAGAAACCGGTCCCGAAAATAAGCCAGTAGAGGTTGTTCAGAAAGGATGTAAGCATCGTGGGATCGGTGAAGACATAGGCATAGTTGTCCAGGCCGACAAACTCGCGGGAAAATTTGTCAAAAAAACTCAGGTAGAGACTTCTGAACGTCGGCAGGAACAGATACCAGGTGAGAATAGCAATCGCGGGACCGACGAACAGGAAGGGGGTAAGCCGCCTCTCCCAGGCTCCCGGGAGTTTCTGAATAAGGTAGTTGACTACCAGATAGAGAGCTGCAACCCCGCCGACGCCCCACACGATAGCGACTGCCGTGATGATCAGCTGGGGCGCCCCGCTGTCACGCAGGAAAACAAAGCCGCCGTAGAGTCCGGCAAACGTCGCGAGGGGTATGAAGACGGCAACAAGCGCCCTCAGTACGCCCATCAGGGCCTGCTGCCCCGGACTCAGCCGGTCTGTGGCCAGGGATTGTTGTGCCATATGCCAAACCTCCTGATAATATTCGTATTGGATTCAGCGGAAGCTGCCGCCAGACAGCACGTCAATGCATCCCACTCCTGCACCTCCGGCCTGAACAACACGTACGGGTAATTATTGACTGGTGCATCAGCCGGGAAGGAACAGGTGCAAGACCGGTCCCCTCCCCGCTGAACTTTGCAAAACCGCCCGCAGCTGCGCCGCCGGGAGGGCAGCAACTGCTGCGGGGATCAAAGACGAGCGCCGGTACTAGGGCCAGCTGTTTTCAATCTGGTTCAGTACTCTGTCGATTGAGACACCGGTAACCAGGTCGGCCATACCGGTCCAGAACGTTCCGGAACCGACTTCAGCCGGCATCAGGTCGGATGCGTCAAACCTGAACACCTCGGCGTTAACCAGGATTTTCGCAAGCTCGGCCTCAAGTTCCGAACCGTAATCGTCGAAATTCTGATCCTGATGGGGGAAGAGCGCGCCGCCGGCCTTGGCCCACGACTTGCCGGATT
This sequence comes from uncultured Spirochaetales bacterium, assembly GCA_964433385.1. GTDB lineage: Bacteria > Spirochaetota > Spirochaetia > JABMQR01 > JABMQR01 > M55B182. Next base: position 1,114 of record CAYSRK010000400.1, on the reverse strand, counting down.
CCCATGTAGTAAGATAGGTCAGGAAATCATTGATATCAGCATTGTCGCGGAATTTGACGAACTGGTCGCCGCCGCCGAGCACGGGAGTCCCCCACTTGGGATCAATGGAGGGAAATGCAAATACACCGACGACTTCTTCGAGATTCGCCTGGACATCGTCCTGCATGAACGAGGTAATGAAGTTGCCCTGACGATGCAGCAGCGCCTGCGGGTCTGCTTCAAAGAGGGGCTTCACCGCATCGCCGAAGTTGGTGGTGGCTACAGCCGAAGGACCGCCGAGGGTGTTCTCATCGCTGCCCCAGATGCTCATCATGTACTCGGCTGCCTGCTTTACTGCCGGATCGTTGAACGGAATTTCATGGTTGACCCATTTGTCGTACATTTCAGGTCCTGCGGTCCGGAGCATGATATCTTCCATCCAGTCTGTAGCCGGCCATCCGGTTGCAGCTCCGCTCTCGATGCCTATCGACCAGGGGGTATACCCGTCGGCCTTCATCTCCTCCATGAGGTCAAGCATCTCATCCCAGGTAGCCGGAATTTCGTAGCCTTCTTCTTCGAAAACCTGTTTCGGGTACCAGACAAAGCTTTTCGCGTTCACCCGATGGAAGACTCCGTAGACCGAGCCTTCATAGGAGCCGAGATCCTTCCATGCCGAGGTGTAGTTTGCGTTGATCCTGTCAAGCGTCTCATCGGCAAGAGGTATCAGGGCACCTCTTTCAGCGAAGTTCCTCATCAGTCCCGGCTGCGGGAGGGCTGCCACATCGGGCGGGTTTCCGGCTTCAACCTGGATAAAGATCTGGGTCTCGAACTCGGATGAGGGTTCGTAGACGATGTCTATGCCGGTTCTCTGCTCGAAGGGAGTCATCGCCTCTTCAAAGAGCAGCGCTTCCTGATCCCGGAAGGCACCGAAGACATTAACAACCTGTTCGTCGGACTCGGCCGCTTCTCCTTCACCGCCGGCAAACAGCGGTGCCGCAGCGAGGGAAACGATCAGCAGGAGTAACCATTGTTTTTTCGTAACTATTCAGCCTAAATCGAAAGAATCGTAAAAAGCTCTGGACTCGCAAAGAAAAAGAGCATATACTGTGAACCATGGAACAGGAACGAATAGTCC
>CAYSRK010000399.1:0-4759 GCA_964433385.1 uncultured Spirochaetales bacterium | reverse complement strand
ACCGTGACGCATGTAATTCCGAGGGAGCGCCAGAGCCGGGTGTCGCTGTCCAGTTCATGGGCCGCTCCTCCGGTGACGGTGCATCCGAGGAGGTAGAGTTCCCGGGTGAGGGCTACGGCGCTGCCGGCGCCTCCGATGAGGTGGACCCGGAAGCTGCTCCGCTCTGCAGGTTCGGGGAGGGCGGTAACGACGAGGCTTCCGGTGGCTTCGTTGGTTCCGAGGCGGACGTCAGTTCGGTAGTAGCGTTTGAGGTGCTCCTCGGTGAGGACTTCCCGGGGTCTGCCCTGGCTGACGATGTTTCCTTCATGCATCAGGATGATCCGGTCACAGTATTCTGCGGCGCTGTTGAGGTTGTGCAGTGCTATAACAGCCCCCCGTCCGGTGCGGCAGAGTCCCCGGACGTTCTGCAGCAGCTGCGCTTCGTGCCCGATATCGAGGCTGGCTGTCGGCTCATCAAGGAGTATCAGCGGGGAATCCTGTACAAGGATCTGGGCGAAGAAGACGAGCTGCTGCTCTCCTCCTGAGAGGGTGGTGAAGCTGCGCTCGGCCAGATGGTCGAGTCCCAGGAGGGCAAGGGCTTTCTCTGCAGCGTTCCTCTCCTCCTCAGCGGGGTAGCGATATCCTTTCAGGTGGGGATAGCGCCCCATCTCCACGATATCGAGAACGGTGAAGGAGAAGGTATCGGGGCGCTTCTGGCTCATGAAGGCGCAGTGGCGGGCACGCTCCCGGGAGGTGAAGGTCTCAAGCGGTTTTCCGCTGTAGAGTATGGTTCCTTCAGCGGGGCGTATGAAACCGGAGAGGAGGCGCAGCAGGGTGCTCTTGCCGGCTCCGTTCGGTCCGGTCAGTCCGATAATTTCCCCCGGACTGAGGGTGAGGCTCACGTCGTTGACAATCTTTCTCGCGTTTTCTCCGATCACCCTGCCCGTTTTTTTCCGGACTCCCGGGACATAGGTGAGGTTATGCGCTTCGAGGAGGGGGCCGGGGTTCATACTATCCCCCTTCTCCGGTGGCGGAGGATAAGGAAGAGGAAATAGGGTCCGCCGATGAGGGCTGTGATGATTCCGGTCTTGATCTCATACGGTGCTATGATGATACGGGCGATAATATCGCAGACGAGGAGGAATATGGCACCGCTGAGGGCTGAGAGGGGCAGGAGGGTCCGGTGATTCGGTCCTGTCAGCAGGCGCACGAGATGGGGAACCATAAGTCCGATAAAGGCGATGGGGCCTGCCGTGGCGACGGCCATGGCGGTCAGCGCAGATGCGGTGAGCAGCAGAACGACTTTCAGCCGCTGCACCGGTACTCCGAGACTGTGAGCCTGCTCCTCGCCGAGGCTCAGCAGGTTTAGCGGCTGAGAGAGGGCAAGAAGAATGATGGAGCAGACGATGATGAACGGCAGCGGCGGCAGGACGCGCTGCCAGGAGGCTCCTTCCAGTCCGCCCATGGTCCAGAAGATGAACTGGCTCAGGGCGTACTCTTCGGCAAAGACGAGTACAGCCGATACGATTCCGTTGAGGAGGCTTGATACGGCAAGTCCAGCCAGCACCAGGTAGAGCAGGTGGGTTCCTCCGGGTCCTGCCGCGATGAAGTAGACGAAGAGGGCGGCAAGAGTTGAGCCGGCAAAGGCTGCGATGGGTACGGCGAGCGTTGTATGGGCAGCAAGTCCGGTCACGATGGCCAGGACGGCTCCCAGGCTGCTCCCGGCCGATATGCCGAGCACGTCGGGGCTGGCGAGGGGGTTGCGGAACAGGCCCTGTACTACGGCTCCGCTCAGCGCCAGGGCCGATCCGGCGGCCAGGGCTGCGGCTGCCCGCGGGACCCTGATATGCCAGATGATGGAGTAGATTTTTCTCAGTTCAACATCAAGTTCAGCAGGCTGCACTCCCGGCCGTATGAGGACCTGAAGGAAGGGGCCTACCGGCAGACGGACTGCCCCGAGCACGACAGCTGCAAAGAAAGTAAAAACCAGAGCGGAGGAGAGGACCGCAAGCTGGATGATACATCTGCGTCTGCTGCCGTCCAAGCGGATCGGTCTCCTATTCAAAGAGCGAGGGATATGCCGCCTGTGCGGCTGCTTCGGCTGCGTCTACAAGGTAGTGGCTGTAGCTGTTCTTCAGTCGTTCGGGGAAGATGTAGACTCTTCTTTCGGCTACTGCGTTTATCGAAGCGAGGGCCGGGTCGTTTATGACCTGGCGGTAGAAGGCGTCTGATGCGCCCTCCTCTCCCCAGATGTAGCTCGGGAGGAACATGATGTCGGGGTTCGCTTCAAGGAGCACCTCCTTTGAGAGGGGGACCTGGCCGAAATCACCGGCTTCGTAGGCTGCAGCGGCGTTATCAATTCCTGCGAGGGAGAGGATAAGGTTCCAGGTGGTATCGGATCCATTGGCTGTGCCCCAGCTGTTGTAGTCGACTGCCGAGAGTCTTTCAGACTGCTTCAGGGCTGCAGTTTTCTCTGCCAGTTTCTCGAGACGACGGTCGAGCTCGGCGTTCAGCTTCTCTGCGGCTTCCGTGCTCCCGGTCAGCTCTCCGAGTCGGAGGATGGCGGTTTTGATTCCGGCGATGTCGAACGGGGTGTTGATCTGATAGACTGCTATGCCGGCCTGCCGCAGCTGGGAGATTTTTTCAGCTTCACTCCAGTTGGCTGCTATGACAAGGTCGGGATAGATGCTGATGATCGTTTCCACGTTGAAGTCGATAACCGGGCTGATGCCGGCTGCCTTTTCGGCTACGTTGGAGTAGTTCGGGTCCACCGCCATGGTGGAGACAGCTGGAAAGCTCTCTGGGGGAAGCAGTTCCATGAGGACTTCATCGCTGAAGAGGGAGAGTGAGATTACTGTCTGGGGTGTTCCGGGCAGGGTTACCTCGGTTCCGAGGTCGTCAACATAGGTTACCGGACTGTCGGCCGCTGTTCCAGCGGCAGCGGGGGTTTCAGCGGTCCCGGCAGCGGTCAGGGGCAGAAAGGCTGCCAGCAGAAAGAGGGCGATCGAAATGACGATCAGAGAATGATGACGGATGGGTTTCATGGGGTTCTCCTGTAATGTGTACTCGCGTACAGGTTATATGTTGGTGAAGTTCCCGTCTCCTGGCTTTCGGGTCATACCGTCGAGCGTGCCTTCCCGGGTTTCACCCCAGTGGCTCTCCTACGCTCCGGTCACCGATTACAGTGGCGCGTCCGCAGCGGATTCTCACCGCTTTCCGTAGAACTGTCGCAGGAAGTATAGCAGGCCTCTGTCTAAGAAAGATATACACATTTTTTGTTTTTATTGGACTATATTGCGAAAAAGGAAGGGTGAGCAGCTTGTGTATTTATTTCAGGCTTTATCGTCAGGTTCAGCCTGTCCCTTTCAGGCATCCTCCTCCTGCAGGGGGCTGTTATCGGAGGTTTCATGGAGTTCTGAGCTGAACATGGTTTTGTAGATATCGAGCGCTGTAGCGAGCAAAGCGGCTATGACCGGGCCGATGAGGATTCCGGCAGCACCGAAGAGGACAAGTCCCCCGAGGATGCTGACGAGGATGAGCAGGTCGGGCAGTTTTGCGTCCCGCCCCACTACGGCCGGTCGGAGGATGTTGTCAACGAGGCCTACTACCAGCATGCCCCAGATGGTAAGTACGATCGCCCAGCCGATCCTGCCGGCTGTCACGAGGTAGATGACGGCCGGGATCCAGACGAGCGGTGCCCCTACCCCGGGGATGGCGGAGAGCACCAGGACCACGGCACCCCAGAAGGCGGCTCCGGGGATACCCATTATCCAGAAAGCTGCTGCTATCATCAGTCCCTGGATGAGGCCTATGACGAGGATTCCTTTCACCGATGCCTTGATAACGGTAATTCCGCGTTCGAAGATGAGTTCGCTGTCCTTTTTATGGAGCGGGATATAGGTTACCAGCGTATCCATCAGGCTCTCTCCGCTGACGAGAAAATAATAGAGTGCATACGTGAAGATGAAGATGTTCAGCAGAAGGGCGGCGGTGCCCCGGGTTAGGTTCGGGATGCTTGAGATGATAAAATTGCCGAGACTTGCGCCGATTTCCTTCAGCCGCTGCACGATGGTATCGCGGTAAGGTTCAAGCTGCTCCCCGAATGGGAGGTGATTCAGCAGGTCCATGAAGGTTGATCCGCTGCTCAGCTGTTCGGAGACCCAGGGGGCGACCATGGTGCCGACTTTTACTGCCTCGCCGGCTACAAGAGCGGCAAGTCCGATGAGGGGGATGCCAATTATAAGGAGTACCAGGAGAAGGATTATTACGGCTGCCGTGCGGGGTCGTCCGCGCATCTTTGTACTCATCCACCGCTGGAGGTTCATCAGGAGGGCAGCACTGATGCCGGCTAGCAGCAGGGCAATGAGGAAGTTCTTTATCATGAAGAGAAAGGCGACAATGACTATCAGCAAAAAAGCCGCAATGAATACTTTTCCCATCCTGGGCATCCGTGTCTGGTCCGCTTCCATATGCTCCTTCCGTCCATATCGGGGTGTATACCGCTTTATAATACATCAGAATGTGAAGAAGAACAACGAAAGGTCCGCACGGGAGAGTGCCCGAGTTCGGAGAAAATAGCGAACCCACCATTTGACAATTTCGTCTGTTAAGGATATTCTTTGCTCGTACGGGCGGTTAACTCAGCGGGAGAGTGCTACCTTCACACGGTAGAAGTCAGCAGTTCAAATCTGCTACTGCCCATAAGGCAGCTGGTTTGTGATAAACAAATTAGTTGCCTTTTTTATGGCTCAACGCAGAAATCTGTGTGATTTGAAATGAG
>CAYSRK010000398.1:0-1839 GCA_964433385.1 uncultured Spirochaetales bacterium | reverse complement strand
AAGCCCCGCTCCTTCTATGATGTCTTCGAGAGAAAAGGGGAGGGGGACCGCAATACCCACTACTGTCCAGGCTGCGGCCACGGCACCGCCCACAAGCTGATAGCCGAGGCGATAGATGATCTGGATATCAAGGACCGGGTGATCTTTCACTCCCCCGTCGGCTGCTCGGTCTTCGCCTACTACTACTTCGACACGGGCAACATCCAATGCTCCCACGGTCGAGCTCCCGCCGTTGCAACCGGCGTGCGCCGGGTGAATCGGGATGCCATCATCATCTCCTACCAGGGGGACGGCGACTTAGCGGGTATCGGGACCTCCGAAATTATACACGCAGCCAACAGAGGGGAGAATATTACCGTTATCTTTATCAATAACGCCATCTACGGGATGACCGGCGGACAGATGGCTCCCACGACCCTTCAGGGACAGAAAACACTGACCACCCCGCTCGGCCGCAGCGCCGAACGGGACGGGATGCCCATTGCCATGGCAGAGATCATTAACTCGATTTCAGCCCCGGTCTATATAGAACGGGTTAGTCTCGCCTCGGCCAAGACCGTGATGGCCGCCCGCAGAGCAATCAGGAAGGGGCTGCAGTATCAGGTCGAAAAACGGGGATTCTCGTTTGTCGAAGTACTCTCACCCTGCCCGATCAACTGGAAGATGGATCCGGTTACTGCCCGCTCCTGGATTACCGATCACCTTGAGAAGGTCTTCCCCACCGGCTGCCTCCGTGATACCGCAGCCGAGCATGACGGACAGCAGCACGAGCAGATTCCGTTCATGGATGATGAACAGCTGCTTGCCCTGCTCAACCGGGAGAGCCCGGTGCGGACAGTGGAGACAGCAGCACTTGACCGGGATCAGTACATCAAGATAGCCGGATTTGGGGGGCAGGGAGTGCTGTCTGCCGGCGTACTGCTGGCTAAGTGCGGAATAGCGGAGAATCTCCGTACTACCTGGCTTCCTTCCTATGGACCCGAGATGCGCGGGGGACGGGCTCATGCGAGCGTCATCCTCTCAGCTGAAGAAATCGGATCTCCTGTTGTTGACAGGCCGAATGTCCTGATTGCCATGAACGCGCCTTCGCTTGACGCCTTTGAAGACGACGTGCAGAGCGGCGGGCTCATCCTGGTCAACTCATCAATTGTTACCCGCAGCGTGAAGCGCAAGGATGTCGATGTTCTCTACATACCCGCCTCCGAAACTGCCAAACAGGGAGGGCTCACCGCAGCGGCGAATGTGGTGATGCTGACAGTCTATCTGCGTCATACCGGGGTCATGCCCCTTGAACGCCTGAGGGAGATCATCCCGGCCTCAGTAAAGCGATCGGAGTTTGTGCGGGAGAACCTGCAGATGATCGAACGGACACTGCAGTACTACGAAACCCACTTTGGGAGCTGAGCATGGCCTATACGATTCTGGTGGTCAATCCCGGCTCCACATCAACGAAGATATCGCTCTACCGCGACAGGGAGGAGATCATCAAGGAGATCTACTACCATACGTCGCAGGATCTGGCTGTCTACCGCCATATCGTGGACCAGGAGGGCTTCCGCTTCACCTTTCTGAACCGATTCCTGGAGGAGCATGAGATTGACATCGCCTCGGTTGATGCATTCATCGGCCGCGGCGGTCTGCTGAAACCGGTGGAGGGGGGCATCTACAAAGTGACCGATGATATGATCCGTATTCTCCGCCGGGCCCACTACGGGGAGCATGCCAGCAATCTCGGGGCTCTTCTCGTCTGCCGCCTGAGCGAACAGACCCATGCCCCCTCATTTATCGCCAATCCCGTTGTAGTCGATGAAATGAGCGATCTTGCCCGGGTGTCGGGGA
>CAYSRK010000397.1:0-4510 GCA_964433385.1 uncultured Spirochaetales bacterium | reverse complement strand
ATGGAATACTCCTGAAAACGGGTACGGCGGATGTATAGGCACCCGACGTACCCGTTCCTGTGCAGCGATGAGTCTAAGACTCTTAGCGGAAGGTGTCGTTATACTCCTTGATCAGGTCAGCGCTCGTCTCTTCCATGACCTTCTTTACGTCCATATTGCCGATGAGCAGTTTCTCGACCATCTGGCGCAGTATTTCGGTTCCCTTGCCGAGGGAGATGACGCTCGCCTGCGGCCGGGTGTAGGGCAGCTGCTCAATAGCCACCGCCCGCTCGGGATTGGCGTCAAAGTATGCCGTGATATCGGGATGCTCGACGGCTGAGTAGCTAACCGGCAAATATCCGGTATTGATCACGATTTTCGCGTTGCTCTCAGCTCCGGTCATGAACTTCATGAATTCCCAGGCGCCCTGCTGCCGCCACTTGTCGGTGCTCGTCATCGCCAGGACCGACCCGCCTACCGGGACGAGGTTCTGGGTGCCGGCGGGCATGAAGGCCGGGATGACCTGGAAGTCGGCGCGGCTGAGCAGGTTGCCCATGCTGCCGGTGGACCCGAATACCATCGCCACCTGGCGGTTGAGCAGGTCGTTGTGGGTCGTTGAAGGCATGGCGGTCTTGTCCTTGAAGACCATATCCTGCCACAGCGTTGCGAGCTTCACTGCCGGCTCTTCGGTGAGGTGGATAGCGAAATCCTCATCCGATATCAGTCCTCCGTAGGAGTAGACGCCGCCCTGGAAGTACCAGTGAGCTGTGGTCTGTCCCATGGTGAAGCCGGCGCCGAGCTGGATGGGGTCGCCGTTGGCATCGTACTTGGTTACCGCTTTGCTTACTTCGCGGAACTCATCCCAGGTTGCCGGAGCGCGGCGGGGGAGTCCGGCCTCGGCGAGCATGTCGCCGTTGACGTAGAGCAGGGGCGTGCTGCGCATGACCGGAAGGGCGTAGAGTGTTCCGTCGTAGTAGCCGTCGGCAATCAGACCGGGAATGTAGTCATCCAGATCAAAGTCGCTGGTATCGTTTTTCACCAGATCGTCGAGGGGTTGCAGTGCCCCGTCCTTGGCGAAGAGGGAGACAAAGGGGGAGTCGAGCAGCACCACATCGGGCACCTCTCCTGCCGCCATGGCTGCGAGCAGTTTCTGCAGCAGTTCGGCATAGGCTCCCTGAAACTGCGATTCGACGATCACATCGCTCTGGGCCGCGTTGAATTCGGCGACCAGCTCCTCCTGCGTTTCACCGGCGACTCCGGTAAGGCTGCGCCAGTAGACGATTTCGATCGGTCCTTCGGGTTTTGCTTCGGCAGTGCCTGCCGCCCAGACCATGGCGCCGGTCAGCAGCAGTACCGCTGCGGCCAGCCAGAGAATACGTGTTCCTTTCATCAGAAACCTCCATAATGATTTGCGGCTCGTTGCCAAGCCGGAATGCTATGTATTCCAGTCGTGCCGTTACCCTTTGACGGCCCCGGCTGCAATCCCCTCGATAAGCTGTTTCTGAGCAACGAAGTAGATCACCAGAACCGGGATAAGGACGAAAAGCGAAGCAGCCATCAGATGCTCCGGTCCTATCGAGTACTCCGCCGAGCGGACCATGGCGAGCCCGACCGGCAGGGTCCTCATATTCTGCGTATTTGTGACGATAAGCGGCCACAGATAGCTGTTCCATTTAGAGATGAAGAGAAAGAGCACCAGGGTCCCGAGGACCGGGCGGGCAAGGGGGAGGGCGATGTAGAGCATGGTCTTCAGGTGGCCGAGCCCGTCAATCTGCGCCGCGTCGTAGAGCGATGCGGGGACCGAGAGGAAATACTGGCGCAGCAGAAACGCGCCGAAGACGCTCGATACATGGGGAATGACGATACCCTGATAGGTGTTTATCCACTTCAGGTGCTTTAAGACCACGTAGTTGGGTATCAGGGCGACCTGGCTGGGGATCATCATTGCCGCGAGCATGATCATGAAAAAGAGGTTGCTGTAGCGGAACCTGATCCGCGCGAAGGCGTAGGCTGAGAGGGCGGCGATGCCGACCTCGAGAACGACGCCGGTGGAGGCGGTGATGATGCTGTTGAGGTAGAAGCGGCCGAAGGGGGCGAGGTTCCAGGCGGTGGTGAAGTTGTCCCACCTGATAACCGCAGGCCACCAGACCGGGGGAAACTTAGCCACCTCGGCGGGGCTTTTGAGGGCCGTGGTGATCATCCAGAAGAAGGGCAGGCCGATGACGAGGGCTGCGGTGATGAGGATGAGGTGTACGGCTGCCCTGTGCAGGTGCCAGGTGAACGGGTGCTTTTTGTGAAGGTGCAGCGCTTCGGGCATCGTACGAGCCTCCTCAGTAGTGAACCCAGCGCTTGGAGAGCTGGTTCTGAAACAGCGTGATCACCATGATCAGGATAAACAGGATGAGCGCCAGGGCTGAGGCGTAGCCTGTCTTGAACCACTGGAATGCGTTCTGGTAGAGGTAGAGGACGAAGACGTTGGAGCTGTTCAGCGGTCCCCCGTCGGTCATGACCGCTATGATGTCGAATGCCTTCAGCGCCCCGATAATCGAGGTGACCGTGAGAAAGAAGGTCGTCGGGGAGAGCATGGGAAAGGTGACGTAGCGGAACTGCTGAAACGAGGAGGCGCCGTCGACCAGCGCCGCATCGTAGAGGTCCTTCGGGATATTCTTCAGCCCTGCGAGAAAAAGGACCATGTCGTAGCCGATGCCGCTCCAGATGAGGACGATGATCACCGCCGGGAGGGAGAAGTTGACGTCGTTTATCCAGTCGGGGGCCCTGAGCCCGAGCGGGCGGATGAAGACCCGCATAAGCCCGAAGGTGGGGTGGAAGATCCAGGACCAGACCATCGCCACCGCCACGCTGGTGGTGAAGGTGGGGGAGAAGATCAGGGCCCGGTAGAAGGCCTGCCCCTTGACCCGGGTATTGAGCGAGAGGGCGAGCCCGAGGGCTATGGCGAGCTTGATAATAACCGTGGCCGCGGCGAGCACGAAGGTATTGCGGGCCACCATCCAGAAGACCGGGTCCTGAAGGAGGGCCTGGTAGTTCTCAAAGCCGAGGTAGGTTTTCTTCGGCGATATCATGTTCCACTTGAAGAAGCTCAGGTAGAGGCTGTAGAAAATCGGCCAGAAGACGAATACGCCGAGGAGGATGAAGTTGGGAGCAACAAACAGCAGGAAGGTCGTCGTGTCGCGGCGTCTGCGGCGGGCTATTCCCCGCCGGAAAGCCGCCTCACCGGATAACGCAGGCTCTTTTTTACCGAAGGTCATGGAAACCTCTCAGACACAGGATAATATGCAGTCTCCGTATCCAAGTATGGAACCGGTTGCACCATATGTCAACATATTACGGGCATTATGGGGAGCAGACACGGCAGTTTCATGAAAAATTCATACAATGAAGAGTGTATGCGTTATGATAGGCGGTAATGCTCGGTTCAGTGAAGGAGCTGTTCGATATAGCTCAGATCAATGAAGCCGTAAAACGGAACGGCTGCATGTCCCCTGATCAGGCGTGCGGGAGGTCCCCCGGGTTCTCCGAGGGAGTCGACGGTCACCGCAGCGGCACTGAGGTCCTCTTCGGCGGTGTAGGAGCTGACCGTGGCAATGACCCTGATGCCCGCTGAAACCGCTGCGCTCACCCCGATAGAGGAATCCTCAAGGACTACAGCCTCATCAGCTGCAATGCCGGTCTTTTCTAGGGCGGTGAGGTAGATTTCCGGGTCGGGTTTCTTGCGCCTGACCATATCCCCGGCGATGAGCAGGTCGACCGGTACCTGCGGGAGCAGCGCGGTAAGGATGGAGCGGGCGCTTGCCTCCTGGCTGGTGGTGCAGACGGCGAGTTTCTTCCCTGCTGCCCTGGCCTCACCCATGAGGCGCCTGATGCCGGGGCGCAGGGGTATACTCCCTGAGCTCACCAGTTCCCGGAAGAGTTCGGTCTTGCGGGCATGGACAGCTTTGATAAAACCGGAGGGATCGTCCTGGTACTCCGCCCGGGCAAAATTGATCTCACTGAGGTAGACGGCCAGCCGCTCCTTCCCGCCCCCGGTCTGCAGCAGCCGGTGATACGTTTCATCATCCCAAAAGAAGCCGAGGGAGAATTCAGCGAAGGCCCGGTTGAAGGCAACCAGATGACCGTACCGCTCAGTGTCGGCTATCACGCCGTCCAGATCGAAGAAGAGGGCTTTAAGCATCAGCAGTACCTCTGCCTGCGCAGCCGAGGATTGCTGTCCACTTCTTCACCACCTCCCTGCTTGCCTCCATCTGGCAGGCTGTGAGCTTCATCGGGTTGTAGAGAAGCGGCTTTCGCTCCAGGAAGGCTGCTGCCCCATCGATCCAGGCGTACTTCAGTTCGGTCGAGACGTTGTACTTCGCCCCTCCGGCTGCAATCAGGCGGCGGACCAGGTCCTCTGCAAGACCGGTTCCGCCGTGGATGACCAGGGCGGTTTCCAGCTGCGCTTCAGCAAGCTTCTCCCTGATTACAGATACGCGCTGCACATCGACATTCGGATGGTCGGTCTTATAGATCCCGTGCG
>CAYSRK010000396.1:0-6627 GCA_964433385.1 uncultured Spirochaetales bacterium | reverse complement strand
CATAGGGAAACAGCGCCGCCATCTCGTTGCCGCTTTTCATGTAGAACTGGTCAGAGGGGAACTTCATCCGCTCAAGCTCATGTTTTTTGCGGTTGGTTCCGATACAGATGAGGATGTCCTGGGCGTTGGCATCCTCCTGGCTGATGTAGTGGATGTCGTTGGCGGCGACCAGCGGGATGCCGGTCTCTTTTGAAAGCTGCAGCAGCAGCGGGTTGATTTTTTTCTGGTCGGGAAGCCCGTGGTCCTGCAGCTCAAGGTAGTAGCGGCCTTCGCCGAAGAGGTCGCGGTAGTAGCCCGCCCGCTCCTTTGCCGCTGCATAGTTATCATTTCTCAGCAGAAACGGAATCTCTCCCCCGAGGCAGGCGGAGAGGCAGATGAGTCCTCCGCTGTGGGCTTCAAGCAGCTCGAAATCGATGCGCGGTTTATAATAGAACCCTTCGGTGTAGGAGAGCGAGCTGAGCTGAATCAGGTTCTTGTAGCCTTCGCTGTTCATCGCCAGAAGGATGAGATGGCTGTAGCGGTTTCCGTTTTCCGAGCCGCTTTTTATGTGCCGTGATGCGGAAGCCACGTAGAATTCACTTCCAAGAATCGGGTTTATGTCGTTCGCTTTGCATTCAAGGTAGAATTTCAGGGCGCCGAACATATTTCCGTGGTCTGTTAAGGCGAGATGCCGCATGCCCAGTTCCTTCGCCCGCGCAACGAGGCGGGGGATGGGAGCGGCCCCGTCGAGCAGCGAGAAGTCGGAATGGGTATGCAGATGGACAAAATCAGTCATGGGTTCCTCATAAGCCGGAGTAGAGGTGACAGCCTTCAGGCAAGCGTCGAAGTGTTCTGAAGCTGCGTCAAAGTCAGTATAGATCACTATAGCGTGAATTGCGAGTTTGTTCCATATACTCCTCTCAAGGAGAAAAAAACTCCTTGCTGCCGAACCGGTTTATGGCTATATTAGTACAAGACAGTGTTATTTTTACTACAATGCAATGATTACAGGAAAAAATCAAATCCCAGAAAACAAGGAGTTTTCCATGAGTATTGAAAAAGAGATGCTGGATGCCTTCAATGAACAGATCAATGCGGAGCTGTACTCGGCCTATCTGTACCTCTCCATGGGCAGCTGGTTTGACGAGCAGAACCTCTCCGGTTTTTCGAACTGGATGCGCTGTCAGTACGTGGAAGAGACGATGCACGCGATGAAGATGTTCAACTATGTCAATGAGCGGGGCGGTCGGGTTGTGCTCAAGCCGATAGCAGGACCGGAAACCGGTTGGGATTCCATCGAGTCGGTCTTCACGCAGGTGGCGGAACATGAGGCGAAGGTGACAGCTTTAATCAACAGCATGGTTGCCGTAGCCCGCAGGCTCAACGACTACGCTTCAGAGAACTTCCTGATGTGGTTTGTCGAGGAGCAGGTTGAGGAGGAGGCTTCCGCCGATGAGCTTCTCAGCCGCCTGAAGATGGTGAAGAACAATTCCAACGGACTCTTCCAGCTGAACAGCGAGCTGAAGGGGCGGCCGGTCTCTTCAAGCGCCCTGCCGACCATCCTCGGACAGTAGCAGACTGCTTCGCAGCATGCATGGCCCGCGTATCCCTGCTGAAGGGTGCGCGGGTTTTTTTATGATGTGTACTTCAGCACCTTGTCGAGAAAACGGGTAACCCGCGGGTTGTCCCGGGTTTCGAATATCTCGGCAGGAGTTCCGTGGGCGGCAATGCCGCCGTCGGCAACAAAGAGCACGTAATCGGCTGCATTATGGGCGAATCCCATCTCATGGGTAACGAGAACCAGCTCCATTCCCTCTTCGTGCAGCTCTTCAATCAGGTCGAGCACTTCGGAGGTGTACTCAGGGTCAAGAGCCGAGGTCGGCTCATCGAGCAGCAGGTACTCCGGCTTTATCGCGATTGCCCGGCAGATAGCGATCCGCTGCTGCTGTCCGCCCGAGAGGGCAGCCGGTTTCTTGCGGGCATGCTCGGCGAGCTGAAAACGGTTGAGCAGTTCGAAAGCCTGTTCTTCAGCCTCCTCCCTGGCAACTCCGTGTACCCGGGTAAGCGGCAGGACTATATTCTGCAGCGCAGTCAGATGGGGAAAGAGGTTGTATGCCTGGTAGACCATCCCGATATGGCGACGGTACTCGAGCAGTTCCTGCTCCGGGCAGTTGAGGCAGTGGCTGTTTATCTTGATCGTACCGCTGTCCATCGGCTCGAGGCCGGCGAGAATCCTCAGGAGGGTGGTCTTGCCCCCTCCCGAGGGGCCGATGAGCACCAGCGCCTTTATCCCGTCAAGAGTCAGGTTCACGTTGTCTAGTACGGTAAGGGTACCGAACCGCTTTGTCAGGTTGTTGATCTCAAGTCTCATAGCGGAACCTCTTCTCCAGGCGTTTAGTCAGGAACGAGATGGGAATCGTCAGCAGCAGGTACCCGAGGGCGAGCGGTATGTAGCTCTCGAGGGTGGAGAAGGTGTTGGCGTTCACTTCCCGGGCAGCGAGGGTGAACTCCTTGATCGCAATGATGGAGAGCAGCGACGAATCCTTGATCAGTGAAGCGAACTGGCCTGCCAGGGGGGGGAGAACGCGCGTGAAGACCTGGGGAAAGACAACGAAGCGGTAGGTCTGGGTTTTCGTCAGACCAATAGCCCGGGCTGTCTCCAGCTGAGTCGCGCCCACACTCTCCACTCCGGCCCGGATGATCTCAGCCAGGTAGGCGCCGGAGAATACGGACATGATGACGATGCCGGCGGCATAGCGGTTATTCACCCCGAGGGCGTTGGCGATTACGTAGAAGAAGATGAGAATCTGCACCAGAAGCGGAGTCCCGCGGATAATCTCGATGTAGAAGCGGGAGAAGATCCGCAGAAGGTGGACTCGGCTGCGCTGGGCCAGGCCGAAAAAGAGCCCGAGCAGCGTGCTGAGAACCAGGCTGCCGAGGGATATCAGGACGGTCATGAAGAAACCGTCGAGCAGACTTGTACGGTAGTCCCAGACGTTTTCCCAGATAAAGGTGTACTGCAGCCGGCTGAAACCGAACCACATAACCCCGGACAGGATGATAAAGACGAGCAGCGAGTTGACCGCCGTAATCCATGGATTCACCGGAATGTCGCCGGCCCCGGACTTACGGGATCCCCTGATGAAAAAATCCCTCAACGGGTGTCTGTCTGCCACTCACTGCTCCTCGTATTCCCGACGGCTGCCGGTACCTGTCTCTAGAGATCGAAAAAGAAGGGAACTCCCGAATCATCGAAAATTTTCTTCTGCTCTCCGAGGTACGCATCTGCCAGGGTGTTGAAACCGCCTGAACTGCGGAACTCGGCTATGAAGGCATTCACGTCTGCAAGAAACTCTTCGTTGCCCTTCCTGACTGCCATACCCCAGAAACCGTCCGTGCCGGGAATGGATTCAATGTTGACCCGGGTGTTCTGCGGATGCTTCCTGTGGTTTTCGTAGACGGTCAGCGCATCGTAGATGAACGCATCGGCTTTGCCCTGGGAAACCTCCAGCACAGCGGCTGACACCTCGTCGAAGAGCCGCACTTCGGCCTGACTCAGCTGCTCACGGGCTACCTGAGCCCCGGTGGTACCCGACTTGACGGCAACAATTCTTCCCGGCGCGTTGAGATCGCTGAAGCTTTGAACCGGAGAGCCGGCGGCAATCAGGAGTGTGAGACCCGATTTGATATAGGGGTCGGAAAAGTCGACAACCTTCTTCCTGTCTTCGGTAATCGTCATCGACGAGATGATGATATCGGCTTTGCCGGTCTGCAGCGAAGGAATCAGTCCGGTCCAGGCCGTGTTCTCGATAACGGTCGGCCGGCCGAGATACTCGCCGAGGGCCTTGGCAATGTCGACGCTGATGCCCGTGGGATTGCCCTGTTCATCGCTCATTTCAAAGGGCGGGTACTGCAGCTCCATGGCCACGACCAGCGGTTCGGCTCCGGAACTCTCCTCCTGCGGGGCTCCGAAGGCAAAGGACGCGGCAGAGAGCAGTGCAAGCATGGTAATGAGAATTTTCATGTGATCCTCCCGAATCAGTACAGCATACAACCTTTTCACCCATCACCCGGACTGCGGCCGGGATCTCACTGTTTCGTGAAAAAGCCGTTTCGATGCCGCCGCACAGGACGGCCCGGCAGGGCGCACTCAGCCGCCCATACTTTTTACACTGTGTACAACTTTGGACTTGTGCCCAAAGGTACCATAAAGCTACTCTTTAGGAACGTTGATCGTCAAGCGCAAACCTGTCCGCGCCGTTCTGTTCACGCGTGTGCAGCCCGGAGTACGTTGTATTTTTCCTTCATCGATACTATCATGCGGGTATGACGGCAGGACAGTTTTTCTCAATTGTTGAAATCAGGACCAAGATCATCAGCATGGGAACCTTTTTCATGGGAACCCTGTACGCGGTCAGCAGGGCGGGAACCTTTTCACCCGGTCTGTTCTTCCTCACCCTGGTATCGGTGCTCTGCGTTGATATGGGTACCACCGGGTTCAACGCCTATTTCGATGTTCGCCTGGGAACTGACCGGGCGGAGGTGAACCGGGAGAAGAACAAGGTGCTGCTGCACCAGGGAATCGATGCGCACAAGGCGCTGATCGTATCCGTGCTGCTCTTTATCGGGGCCGGCATCACCGGGATCATCCTGGCCTGGCTTACCAGCTGGTACCTGCTGGTCGCCGGCGGAGTCTGCATGGCCGTCGGCTATCTCTACACCGGCGGACCCTTTCCCATCTCCCGGACGCCGCTCGGGGAGCTTGCGGCCGGGGGCTTTCTCGGCAGCGTGCTTTTCATGATCTCCTGCTACATCCAGACGCAGATGCTGAGCATTGATGCGCTGCTCGTCTCCCTCTCCTCCTCAGCCGTGATCGCTTCCATACTTACGGCCAACAACACCTGCGACCTGGAACATGATGCAGAAGCCGGACGGAAGACGCTTTCCATCCTTATCGGCAGGAAAAACGGGGAGCGGCTGGTCTACCTGCTGGGAACGGGGGCCTATCTCTGGGCCGCCGCCATGATCCTTGCAGGATATCTCCACCCGGCGGGGCTGCCCTTCTACGTCGCCGGGCTCTTGCTCTCTTTTCGCATCTACGGAAGGATGCGGAAGACCGGCTACTCCTACCTCACGAAGGATCCGATTATGGACAGCGTTGCCAAGATCTTTCTAATATTCGCCCTCGCTGCCCTGGCGGGGATGGGAACGGGCATGCTGCTCGGCTGAAGACGGGGGTTCCCTACCGGTTGAGACTCTGACGGTTCATCTGATGGAGGGCCAGCTCAAATACCCGGGCTGCCCGCTCCTTCTGGATCGGGGTGGTCTTCTCGGTCTTTACCACCGAATCCTGCATGAGCGTTCGGATGATCCGCCTGATGTCGCGCTGGGTAAGGGGAAGATCCATCCCGGCAAGCGAGCTTTCCATCTCACGATTGCGGAATACGCCGCACTGCGGGAAGGTGAGGGAGAAGCGGCACTCCGATACGGCCGGGTAGTTGAAGCGGGCGACGAGGCTGAGAATGACCGCCTCGTCGGGTACCAGGTAAGGTTCTCCGACCACATGAAAGAAACTGAAGTCGCTCTCCTCGAGCATGATCCTGACCCGTGTGATGACTGCCGGCTCAAGCTGCCGCTGTTCGATTGCGCGGCCGAAGAACCGCTGGACCGGCACCCACCGGGAGCTGTTCTTCCGCTCAAGCGGGCTGCGGAGCTCTATCTGGCCCTCGAGAACCGAGAGAGCGGCAGGAATGTTGAGCGTCAGTCCGGGAGCGGCCACGGCTCCGCCGAAGGTCGCCTGTGACCTGATGATCAGCGAAGCGGAAGAGCGGCAGGCCTCATAGAGGACCGGAGGGAGGATCGTATGGCCGACAACCATGGTCTCCTCGATTGAGGCGAATGCTCCTATCTCGATAAACCGTTCAGAACGGCTGATCCGTTTCATCTCCTGCACTCTCGCCAGGGAGATGATGTCAATGCCGTCTCCGGCGGGGTAGGGGCGGAGCCTGCTGATAATATCAGTTCCCCCGGCCCAGATCAGCGCCTTCGGCAGTTTTGCCCTGAGCGTGATCAGCTCAGTGAGCGTCAGCGGGTTATGGACGGCGGCGGCTTTAACTCCTTCGAACACGGCGGCGTCTCCTGTATTTGGCGGCAGTCTCGACGATGCGTATCAGATCCTTCTCATCGGTGCAGCTGCAGCGGCTGATCGACAGCACGGCAATGATACGCTCCGGCTCCGGGGAGCTGTTCTCGGCGATGATAGATTCAATCAGCAGTGATTTCGTATGGTAGCAGTAGATGCACGGCTGGGTACCGACCTCCTCATAACTGCGCAGGACATCGCTGTAGAAACGCGTTTTCGCGTACCCCTCAAACGTCGTAACCTCCTTGTCCCGAATCCGGAAAGCCGGGACGAGGCAGGAGAGCACCGGACGGTTGTTCAGGAGGATGACGCAGTTGCCGCAGATCCCCTTCCCGCACCCGGGAATGATGCTTGTGATGCCGGCCGACTCGTAGAGCAGCTGCGAAACCGGTTTGTCACCATAGGTATTGAAAACCGTCTGTGTTCCGTTGAGGCTGCAGGAAATTTTCACAGCTCACCCTCCTTGGCCAGAATTCTGCGGACATGTTCGGCGGTTATCGGAAGGG
>CAYSRK010000395.1:0-2206 GCA_964433385.1 uncultured Spirochaetales bacterium | reverse complement strand
GAATCATCGCCTTCTTGCGTCACCGGCTTACCGCATTGTCTCCATATCACTATTGACCGCCGTAACGGCCGTCTTTACTCTGGTGGTACGTATCCCTATCGCTCCGACCCGGGGATACATCAATCTCGGAGATGTTGCGATATTCTTCACCGCCTTCACTTTCGGCCCGGTTACCGCCCTGGTATCGGGAGGGCTCGGGACAGCGGTCGCTGATCTGCTTTCAGGCTATGCGCAGTGGGCACCCATATCGCTGATCATCCATGGGGTGCAGGGCTTTCTCGCCGGGCTGATAGTCAGGACTTATCTGGTCAAGGTCAGCAGAGACCAAAGCGGCACCGAAGCTGAGGTCACGTTCATCCAGCAGAGGCGGAGAACTCTCGTGGTGACCGGCATAGCCGGCATTGTCGGGACCGTGATCATGACAGGCCTCTACTTTCTCGCCGGGGCGTCGCTGTACGGTTTCGGACCGGCCCTTGTTGAGGTCCCCGGCAACATTATCCAGTGCGTTGTCGGCTTCACGGGTGGATTTCTGCTCAACCGGACGGTGGTGAGGGCCTATCCCCCTGTCCGGGACCTGTTTTTGTAGTCGTGAAAGCGTTCTCTGCCCGGGAACGCTTTTTTTACCTGCTAAGAAACAATATTCTCAGGAGTTTGCTATGAATGACATCAGGAAGGGATTATCGTTTGATGATGTGCTGCTCGTGCCGGCGGAATCTGACATCGTACCGAAGGATACCGATACCGCAACCCGGCTGACGGCCTCAATCACGCTCAACATTCCCCTCGTCAGCGCTGCCATGGATACCGTTACCGAATCCCGGCTTGCGGTCGCCCTTGCGCGGGAGGGCGGAATCGGCATCATCCATAAAAACATGACAGTTCAGGAACAGGCCGGCGAAGTCGAAAAGGTCAAGCGCTCCCAGTCAGGGGTCATCACAGCTCCGATATCCCTCAGACCGGATCATACTGTCCAGGAGGCGGCGGACCTCATGGCCCGCTACCATATATCGGGCATTCCGGTAACCGACGAGCGCAGTCGTCTCGTCGGGATACTCACCAACCGTGACCTCCGTTTTCAGGCCGATTATGCGGTTCCGCTATCGGCAGTCATGACCAAGGAGCGGCTTGTTACCGCTAAACCGGGAACGAGTCTGGATGAGGCGAGCGCACTGCTTCATACCCACCGGATCGAGAAACTTCCGATTGTCGACTCCTCCGGTATTCTCGTCGGTATGATTACCTACAAGGATATCATCAAGGCCCGGGATTATCCTTCAAGCTGCAAGGACAGCGCCGGGAGGCTGCGGGTGGGAGCTGCCCTCGGTTCAGGGGGGGAGGCTGAGCTCGAACGGGCCCAGGCCCTTATCGATGCCGAGGCGGACGTGCTGGTTGTCGACAGTGCCCACGGTCATAACCGGATGATCGCACAGACAGTGAGAATCCTGAAAAGCCACTTCCCCCGCATAGAGATCATTGCCGGAAATATCGTCACTGCTGAAGCTGCCGATGCGCTGATCAAGGCCGGAGCCGATGCCGTGAAAGTCGGCGTCGGGCCAGGCTCGATCTGCACCACACGGGTGGTTGCAGGCGTGGGAGTCCCGCAGCTGACGGCGGTCATGGATACTGCCAGGCGGGCAGCCCAGTCTGACATACCGGTGATTGCTGATGGCGGGATAAAGTTCAGCGGGGACATCGTCAAGGCTCTTGCAGCAGGAGCTCACGCGGTGATGATAGGCAACCTCTTTGCCGGAACGGCGGAAAGCCCTGGGAATGTTATTACCCATATGGGAAGAAACTACAAGGTCCACCGGGGGATGGGTTCGGTAAAAGCCATGGAGCGGGGCAGCAGGACCCGCTACATGCAGGATGAGATAGAGGCTGCCAAACTGGTTCCCGAGGGGATCGAAGGGCGGGTACCGTTCCGCGGGGCGCTGAGTGACTACGTGCACCAGCTCGTCGGGGGACTCCGCTCCGGGATGGGCTACTGCGGTTGCCGTACGATAGGCGACCTGCACGCCCGGGCTCAGTTTATCCAGGTTACTCAGGCGGGACTTATCGAGAGTCACCCCCATGATATTACCATAACAGAGGAACCGCTGAATTATCAGGTGTCGCGGTAGAAGTACCGCGTCCAGGGAGATCCGCCAGTCATGAAACATACCCAGGCAATCATCGTGCTCGATTTCGGAGCCCAGTACAGCCAGCT
>CAYSRK010000394.1:0-5410 GCA_964433385.1 uncultured Spirochaetales bacterium | reverse complement strand
GTGACCACCCGCTCCGATTCCGAGGCGATCTCCACTGCCTGCTCGAGCAGATCACCGAACAGCTCCTTGTCCATTTTATGGTCTGCGGGAATAAAGCAGAGCACCCTGTGCCGGTTATGAAGCGACTGCTCCTCGTAGACGGAAGCATAGAGAATAGCCGCCGCGGTATTGCAGCCGAACGGCTCCTCAAGCACGCTTACCTGCCGACCGATTGCGGCAGCCTGCCGGTAGACCTCCTCGGTATAGCGTTTTTCGGGAATGACACCCACCTCGTAGTCCTCGGGAATTCTGAGGATCGCCTCCTGCAGCAGCGTCAGACTGCCCACAAGCGACAGAAACTGCTTCGGCAGTTTTCCCCTGGTCGTCTGTGAAAGCGGCCGCAGCCGGGTTCCCCCGCCGCCGGCAAGTATGTATACCTTGGTTCTCATACCTCAAGTGTACGCCGGCCTGCCCGGATTAGTAAATAGAAATCGGTTCTCCAAACAGGAAAAACACCGCTTCTACTCCCTCCCAAACCGTTTTCATCCGTCCATGGCTGTGCTAGAGTGGCAGCAGCGCGGATAAACGGAGGAGATGGGTATGCAGACAGGAACCTTGATCAGCGCAGCGGCGGTGCTCGCCGCAGTCCTTCTCAGCGGGGCAGCAGCCATCCGGGGAACAGTCAGCTTCATCCTCGGCGTCAGGGCCGCCTCGCGCGGCTCATCAGAGCGCTCCCTGCGCTGGATGCTCAGGGCAGCCCGCGCTCCGCTAGGACTCCGCCAGGGCTGCATCGCCTCGGTGACCCTGCTGAAGAACAGCAGAATCGAGGAAGCTGAACAGCTGTTCTCCCGGCTCTCCAGGAAAAACCTTGCAGAAAATAACCGCTCCCAGCTTGAATCATATCGGGCCCTGCTCCTCTGGCAGCAGGGAAAACGGGAGGAGGCAGCCGAACTGCTCGAAACGCTGCTGCGCTCCGGTTTCCGGACCACCCACCTCTACAGCTCGCTTGGCTATTTTGTGCTCCACATCGACCGGGATGCGGAGTATGCGCTGTCGGTCAACCTTGAGGCGGTCGATTACGATGAGACCCCAGACAGTCTCGACAACCTCGGCGCGGCATATCTGGCAGTCGGTGATTGGGAGAAAGCTGATGAGGTGCTTGATAAAGCGCTGGCCGGCGAACCGGGATTCGCAGAAGCGTGGTACCACGGCGCACAAGCCGCCCTCCGCAGAGGTGACCGGGAACGGGCGCTTTCCCGCTTCCGCAGGGCGCTTGAGAGCGCATTCAGCCCCCTCTCGGTGCTTGACCGCACCGAGGTGCAGAAGCAGGTCGATGCTCTGGAGACTGCCGCTACTGCCAGTGAAGAAAAATGAGCATCTCACCGAAGACGCTCTCCCCGGCAATGGTCTCTCCGGCAAGAATCCAGCCCGCCCGATATCCCACATCGACAAAGTTGAAGAGGTTCACAGCTGCCTCGGCCCCGGCGGAGGCAGCAAAACGGGAGTCCGCCGCAGAGGAGTTGTAATAGGTCCCCGCAGCCGCCCCGGTATCAAGGAAGAGGTGGAAACGCGGGTAGCCGAAACGGACCCCGAAAAGTGACAGCTGCGGACCGGATACCCGTATCTCAGCGTTATTGACCGCCGTGAAGTTAACCCCGATCGAGGGAGATTCAAAACCGCGCATCTTCTTCCCTAGAGAGGGATGCTCCTGAAAAATCTGCGGGACTGCGCTGCCGATCAGATAGTCTACCTGCAGACGGTCGGCAGCATAGACCGCCAGAAGCGGCTCATCCGACCCCTCTGTGCTCAGCCGTGCAAGGGGGAGAAACCCCTTCAGCGTCGAATGGACCTGGTAGAAATCGGTCGTTCCGAAAACGGTATTGAGCAGGAACTCGGGGGCAGCCCTGAAGTACAGCTCCGCCGAAACTCCCTGCTTCATATGGGTGCCGCTGACTGTGCTGTAGACCGCTCCAAGGGTAAGCAGGTTAGCGGCAAATCCGTTCCTGTCGGGATAGGCGGCAAGCGTACCCTCATCAAGGATGAGCGAGCTGCTTCCTCCGCTGTTTTCCACCGGAAGCGCAGCGGTAAGACCCCACTCAATGTAGGCTGCAGTATCTGGCAGCAGCTCCTGCTGCAGGCGCATCTTCACATCCCCGCGCCAGTAGGCAAAACGCAGGTGGTCAAACTCGGTCCCGCTCTGCGGGTACGCTTCCAGCGGCTCCCCGTTCTCATCGGTCCAGAGGATGCCGCTCGTACGCACCCCTCCGGCCAACAGCTGGAGGGAAGTCGCCCTGCCCTCGATGAAATGCAGGCCCTTATACTTTACTCCCGCACTCAGATAGGTCGGGACCATGCCGGAGAGCAGGTCGCTCGTTCCTATGGAACCGAGGACAAATGAAAGCGGCAGCTTCCCCGTCTCCCCGGTCTCTGAAGCTGCGGCACTGAACCCTGCCGCAAGCATGATCACCCCTGCCAGAATCAAGACCCGTCTTGCCATGAAACCCCTCCCACCTGAACGTAAAGAGCCGCCGCAGGCTGCCCTCCGATCTGCTGATTATAGCACAGAAAGCTGCAGAAAGTGTCAGATTTCATACTGTTGTCCCGCCGGAACGTCAGCTCTCCCCGTGGACAGTCGGGGGCTATTTTCCTATACTCCCCCCTATGACAGCACGGTATCGGGATTTCGCCGCCTCAGCGGCTCTGATGGTTTATGCTGCGGCGGTTGTGGTAACGCCGCTGTCGCTCGTTGCAATGCGGGAGGAGCTGCAGTTTTCCCTCGGCGGCGGCGGAGCCCTTGAGGCTGCCCGTACAATCCTCCTGCTGCTTACCCTCTTTGCAGGCGGAGCCTTCTCTTCCCGCCTTGGCAAAGCCCGCACCGTCGGAGCAGGACTCCTTGTCGCCGGGGCAAGCCTTATTGCCGCCGGTCACGCGCAGAGCTACTGGACCCTCATGGGCGCACTCCTCACCCTCGGCTTCGGCACCGGTTTTGCCGAAGCCCTGATCAACCCCCTGGTGCACGACAATCACCCCGAAGGCTCAGGAAAGGCTTTGAATGTCGTAAACGCCTTCTCTTCCCTAGGCGTGGTCGCCGCGGTCACGGCAAGCGGCTTTCTCCTGGCAGGCGGGGTTACCTGGAGAGAGCTGTTTACCGCTGCAGGGATTGTTACCTTCATTCCCGCAGTCCTTCTGCTCGTTCTGCGGCGGGGGGAGCACGAATCGGGCAGCTCGGTCGCCCTGGAAAGCTGGATGGAGTGTGTCAGGCAGCCGGCCTTCCGGATACTCGCCGCGGCAATCTTTTTCGGCGGAGCCTGTGAGGCGGCCTTCACCTTCTGGAGCGCAAGCTACATCCAGCTGCACTATCAGGCCATGCCTTCTGCAGCGGGAATCGGGACAGCCATCTTTGCCGGGGCTATGTTCATCGGCAGGCTTCTCTTCGGGCGCTTTACCCTCGGCTACCGCAGAAGCACGCAGGTGCTGCTGCTGGTTTCACTGTTCGGTATACTCGTCAGCGTCGCAGCTTTTCTCACCGGCTCCCTGCCCCTGTTCTACCTGACGCTCTTCGGTTCCGGGCTGGCTGTAGCACCCTACTGGCCGACTATCCAGGCGATCTCACCCGGATATGTCAGGGGGGATGCCACGCTGCTCTTTATCCTGCTCTCAACAGCCGGGATTCCGGGCATTGGAGCAGCTGCCTGGATCATGGGAGTCATCGCCGACCGGCACTCCCTCCAGGCGGCGTTCATGCTGATACCGTTTTTCTTTATCGGAACTGCAGTCATGACCCGGCTGCTGATGCGCTATCCCCTCGTCGGGCTGAAGGCAAAGGAACTGAATACGAATACGAAGTGATTCAGTTGCGCATCTGCCGCTCAGCCTCGCTGTAGCGATCGAAAGCCTCGTAGAGTTCCTCAAGGCGGACAGAAGCGCTCGGGGCGGCCGTTATCCGGCTCACCTCGGACATGAGCTCAATCGCCTGCTCAAGGCGGCCAAGCGCCTCATAGATGACCGAGGCGTTATAGGCGGCTGCGTAGTTCTCCTCGCTGTTCCAGAGGGAAAGATAGATATCGAGCGCATCGCGGTAACGTTCACGCTTGACATACTCATCGGCCTGCTCCAAGCGCGCATCACCCTGCCGATCCTTCATAAGGAACCTGACCTCCCGCACAGTCTGCGGGATAAGCTGCTGACGGACCTCGTCAGCAATCTCCCCGATAATCTGCTGGGCCGGGACAAAGAGCGTGGGAGCCCTGAATGACTGCTCGTCGACAACCGGGGTCCGGCGGGTCATGCCCTTCTCGATATAGCGGGAGTGGATAACGGTGCCGTTTCTTGTATCAATGACGCTGTAGCTGAATCCGAGGGTAAGATCCTGGACAAAAACCTGTTCAACCGCCTGCTCCCCATCCTGCTCTACAGCCCGCTCCTCAATCTCTTCGTTGAACCGGAACAGCTCGATCTTGCCGACAAGCGCCGCGGCAACGCTGTCATCGCTGTTGATAATCTCCTTCAGATAGGCCCCCGTCTTACCCGTTCCCTGATAAGGGCGCAGCTGCGCCGGGGAGAGAACTGTCAGGTAGTCGGTCCGCTGCAGGCTCCTCACGAGCTGCCGTTCGAATTCGTTCGAGAGGTCCTCATTGATGTAGAGATAGAAGCCGGTAAAGCCTCCCGCCTCCTCCCCGAAGAAAAGGTCAATGACGATCTTTCCGGTGAAGTCGATCATCGAGTAGGAGTAGGGTTCGATGTCGAACACAGCCAGATGCGTGAAATCGGCCAGGTTAACCTCTGCCGGCTTGACAACCTCAAACCCGATCCGGGTTGCACACCCGGGGAAGAGCAGTACGGCCGTGATGATGATCGCGGCAGCAAGAGAGCGCCGGACGGGTAACTTACCGTTTTTCTTCATAGCGTTCACCTCGAAAATAAGAGAGATCCGCACGATCAGTAGAACAACCGCCGCGAACCTTCGTTACGCACGGTGCAATCTCTGAATATAGGCTGAGGCTACCTTTACAGCCTCGAGCATGCTCACTTCGGACGCCCTGCCCGTTCCCGCGATATCGAAGGCAGTTCCGTGGTCAACCGAGGTGCGCAGAAACGGCAGTCCAAGGGTTACCGACACCGTCCGCTCGAAATCGAGCGTCTTTGCCGCTATATGACCCTGATCATGGTAGAGAGAGAGCACCGCACTGCAGCGACCGGTTTTCGCCTGGTGAAAAACCGAGTCGGCGCCGATGGGACCGACCGCGTTATATCCCGCCCTGCGGGCGCGCTGCACGGCAGGCGTTACCGCCTCGACCTCCTCCCGCCCGAACAGCCCATGCTCCCCGCTGTGGGGGTTGAGCCCGGCTACAGCCAGCGGCAGCGAACCGGTGAGACCGAGGCCGGCAAGTGCATCGCAGCAGATGGTAATATACCGAAAAACCCGCTCTTC
>CAYSRK010000393.1:0-10766 GCA_964433385.1 uncultured Spirochaetales bacterium | reverse complement strand
ATTCCAGGACCCGACGCTGGCTCTCCATCCTGCTAAGCGGATCGGGCGCCAGCTCAGGGAAACGCTCAAAGCTCACGGCCTGCCCTCCTCCCGCGAGATTATCATAGCAGCCCTGGCTGAAGTCGGCATCAGCGACCCCGAAACCATATATACCATGTACCCCTTCCAGCTCAGCGGCGGTCAGAACCAGCGGGTTATGATCTGCCAGGGGATGCTCTGCCGTCCGCAGCTCCTTATCGCCGACGAGCCGACCAGCGCTGTTGATGCCTCCCTGCGTAAACACATTCTTGATCTCCTTATCAGGCTTAATACACGTTATCATATGTCCATTCTGCTCATCACCCACGATTTTGATGTTGCCCGCTACGTCTGCAACCGCCTGGTCATCATGTACGGCGGTCTTGTGGTGGAAGAGGGACTGCTTGAGGATATCATCCTGGCACCGCTTCATCCCTACACCGAAGGCTTGATCCGCTGTGCAGCCTCTCTTGATCGGAACGATTCTTTGCTCTATTCGCTTGAAGGTACGCCGATTACTCCGCATGATTTCGCACCGGAATGCCCTTTCGCTCCCCGCTGCGGCTTTCGCAGGCCTGAATGCACCGTTGAAGTACCGCCGCTGCTCTCTTTCTCCTCCGGTTCTTCGGGTACCCGTACCGTACGCTGTCTGCACCCCGTGATAAGCGAACGCTTGGGATACCGACTTGACGTGAACTCCGGGCTGGGCTCTGCTGCGACAGCTTCCGCCGGCGATGATTATCCCCAAACCGCTGCAGAGAAGCAGACAGGAGACAACCATGGCGATGCCTGATTCAATACTGCGTGTCGAGGGGCTGTCAAAGCATTATATAATCGTAAAAAACGGGCTGGGCAGTACAATCCGGATTGATGCGGTCAACAACGTATCCTTTGCGGTCGAGCCCCTTGAGTCGCTGGGTTTGATTGGTGAGAGCGGAAGCGGCAAGACCACGGCAGCCAGCATGGTGCTGCGTCTGCTGCCTCCGAGCGCTGGACGCATCGAGCTGTTCGGGCATGATGTGACCAACTACGACGAGCGTATGATGCGCCCGCTACGCAGAAAGCTGCAGGTTGTATTTCAGCACTCCCGGGCGGTTCTTGATCCGCAGATGTCGATCGGTGAGCTGCTGGCCGAACCTCTGCGGATTCACCGGATTGTTCCGGAGCGCCGGACTGCAGAGGAGGTGGTGCGGCTTATGGAGATGGTGGGCCTTCGCCCCGCTGAAATGTCAAAATTCCCCAGCCAGCTGAGCGGCGGTCAGAACCAGCGGGTGGTAATCGCCCGGGCTATTGCAACCCGACCCAAGCTGGTGGTGTGCGATGAACCGGTATCGGCTCTGGATGTATCGGTGCAGGGACAGATTCTCAACCTGCTGAAACGGCTCAAGAAAGAGCTCAATCTGACATACCTGTTCATAACCCACGACCTGAAGGTAGTACGCTTCATGTGTGAACGGATTGCGGTAATGCACGAAGGCCGGATCATCGAGACCGGCTCAACAGAGACGGTGCTCAGCAATCCCGTCCACAGACATACCCGCAGGCTTATCTCCTCCTCCCTGTTCAGGTAGGGACGCCCGCTTCTGCAGGTCATTTTTTTTCAATCACCGCACCAGAACTTGCATGGGTAAGCAGGCAGCAGCAGATGCGCATAAAAACCCGGACTCCTGAAAAATTACTGATCGGAAATTGTTCAAACTCCGCAGGCTGCTGCAATATCCCTCCGTTCTTCAGAATCCCTTATCGTCATACAGCTCGCTTGATGCGGATTGGCGTGCATGCTGAATCGAAGAATAAAGCCTGACAGCGGGCTTACCGACTGCCGGCTTTGAAAACCGGAGAATACCTGATGCAACAGAAGGGCTCCAGCATAGTTCCTGCTGGAGCCCGTTACTCTTATGCTTTAGATGGAAGCACAGCCTGCGTACGCAGTCTCCCGGTTACCCTAGAAAGGCACGAAGGGAGCGCGCTTTACGAACTTGCCCCACCCTTTCTCTCCGGTAAACTCCATCCTGTCGCCGGCCCACTGTGCTGAGAGCTTGCCCCTGCTGTAGACCTTGAAGGGCATACCGGTAACTTCATGCCCTTCAAAAGGTGTGTAGTCCACATTCATGTGGAGCTTATCGATAGAAATGGTGAACTTCTGTTTCGGGTCGAATACGACAATATCGGCATCCTTTCCGACCGCAATCTCTCCCTTCCTGTCCATACCGAACATGCGGGCGGTGGCAGTTGAAAGCACATCAACCATCTTCTCCAGGCTGATTCTCCCCTTAAGGACCCCTTCGGAGTGCATGAGCATAGGCAGAGTCTCAATGCCGGGGGCACCGTTGGGAATCTTCTTATAGTCGTCGGTACCGAACTTGTCCTTGATGCCCTTGAAGAAGAACGGACAGTGATCGGTGGCGAGCGTCTGCACATCTCCGCTCCGGATTCCGGCCCACAGGGCACTGTTGCTCTCCGCAGTCCTGAGAGGCGGCGACATGACGTATTTTGCCCCCTCAAAACCCGGTTCTTTATAACGGTCATCCGTCAGAAGGAGGTACTGCGGGCACGTCTCGGCGTACATATGGAGTCCCCGATCCCTCGCAGCCTGAATCTGCCGCAGACCCTCCATGGAGGAGAGGTGGACCACGTAAAGACTCGAACCGGTCAGCTCCACCATCTTGGATGCGCGGAAGATAGCCTCCTCCTCCGCCAGGTTCGGGCGGCTCAGTGCGTGATGATAGATATCGAGACTTCCCTCACGGGCGAAGTTCTCATTCATCTGCTGTATTACATAGAAATTCTCCGCATGAACCTGTACGAGACCGCCATACTGTTTCGTCTGCTCAAGCAGCTTGATCATCGTCCCGTCATCGACCCGGAAGTCGTAGACCATAAAAATCTTGAAACTCGGAGTACCGTACTCCTTGATGGCCTTTTCTATCTCGGCAATCACCTCCGGATTCGGATCGGTAATACCCGGATGGTGGGAGTAGTCGACAGCCACCTTCCCCTCAGCCAGACTGCCCTTACGATCAAGCAGCTGTCGGATAGACTCACCCTTTGCCTGAACCGCAAAGTCAATCAGGGATGTCACCCCTCCGCAGGCTGCCGCAATGGTTCCGGTTTCATAATCGTCGGTAGAATACACGCCCATGAACGGCATAGACAGATGCGTGTGAGGATCAATCGCCCCGGGAAGCACATACTTGCCCGACGCATCTACAACTTCATCGGCCTTCATGTCGAGTCTGGTTCCGATATGAACTATCGTTCCGTTTTCGACATATACATCACCCGTGTATGAACCGGTCGACGTTACGATCAGACCGTTTCGTATAAGTAGAGAAGACATAAAAACGCTCCTTTCCGGCCCGTTCGACAGGCCGGGTAAAAAAAACTTATCACCCCTGCAGTACACTGAGACCAGCTCAGGGACGATTATACTCTCCCACCACAATGGGGCGGGTATTCACAGCCTGCTCGCTGAAGATCGACTTGCTTCCCTTGCCGAACTGACTCTTCTCCTTGAACAGAACCTTCCCCGGCGTTATGCAGTCATACACAGGACATACCAGCACGCAGAGCTGGCAGCCGACACACACATCCTCGAGAATCTCAGGTCTCCTGTTCTCCGCATCCCAGCTGATCGCCTGATGCGCACCGTCATAACATGAGATATAGCAGCGTCCGCAGCCGACGCAGCGGTCGTAGTTGATTTTCGGCTGCACTTTGAAGTCACGCTCTATCTGCTCGGCAGGAATTAAACTCCCCAGAGCCGACCCGATAAAGTCCTTCAGCGAGTCATAGCCCTTTTCAGCGAGGAACAGCGATAATCCGCTGATCATATCCTCAACAATCCTGTACCCATACTGCATGACCGAGGTAGTGAACTGCAGGTTCTCAGCCCCAAGCATCAGGAACTCCGCAGCATCTTCCCAGGTCTCGATACCCCCCATGGCGCTGACAGGAACATGCGCCAGCTGCGGATCCTTCTTCATCTGCGCAACAAAACGCAGAGCTATCGGCTTTACCGCCTTACCTGAATACCCCGATATGGAGGATTTGCCGTTTACCACCGGCAGCCCGGTGAACTTCTCAAAATCGATCCCAGTTATAGACTTGATCGTATTGATCGCCGCAATACCGTGAGCACCGGCCTCTACGGCAGCCTTTGCAGGAACCTCCATTTTCTCAATATTGGGTGTCATCTTCGCCAGAACCGGGAGGTGGGTCCCCTTCACGACAGCTCTGGTGTACCGGTCAATCAGATCCGGGCTCGCACCCACATCGGAACCCATCCCCTCGGATGTCATCTGGGGACAGGAGAAATTGCACTCAATCATATCCACTCCGCAAGCCGTAACCTCACGGGCAAGACGGGTCCAATCATCCTCGCTCATGCCCATAATGGAGGCTATGAGAACCTTGTCGGGAAAATCCTCTTTCAAGCGGCGAAGGGCGGACAGATTCTCCTCGAGCGGCTTGTCGGAAGTCTGCTCCATGTTCTTAAAACCGATAAACGGAGTTCCCTCCTTGCGCGTCGCATCAAAACGGGGAGAACACTCATCAGGCAGGTCGGTCGTTATCGTCTTGAACACGATACCCCCGCCTCCGGCCTTGAGGAACTTGACGCACTGATCATATCCGCTGCTTACCGGCGATGAGGAGAGGAAAAAGGGGTTTTCACAGCGTACCCCTAAAAAATCGATTGAAAGATCTGCATGCTTAGCCATGGTAATTCTCCCCCTTTCCTTCCAGGTATGCCTTGATGCTCTCTGCCGCGGCTTTTCCAGCCGCAACCGCGTGAACCACCGTCTTGTCAGTTCTCGGGTCGATATCTCCGGCAGCGAAGATATCCTCCACGCTGGTTCTGCCGGCAGCATCTGTTTTGATATAGTATTTCTCGTCCAGTTCCACTCCCGGAAGGACGGCAGCAAGATTCTCAGGCCGGTGACCGATAGCGTAGACCACGGTGTCAGCCTGCAGAACAACCGATGAAGCGTCCCGGGTTCCTTTGCCCTTCACGCTGACCACCCGGCCTTCCTCACCGACAAACTCTTCGGGAGTAAAGGTGAAAAGAAAGTTGATGCCGAGGGATTCGCAGTAGGAAATTTCAGCCCGGTTCGCCGGGGCTTCCTCCCGGGTTCTGCGGTAGAGCACGGTTACCTTGTCCGCCTTGAGAAGGCGGGCGGTTATGGCGCAGTCCATCGCCACATCACCGCAGCCGATGACAACTACGTAAGTTCCCGCCGCAGCCTCACCCTTTGAGCTCCTTGAGGCTGCCAGGTACTCCATCGCCGTCGTTACCCCCTGCAGGTCATTCCCGGGAACATTGAGCCTGATGGGGCGCTGCATACCGGGTCCCGCCATAAAGGCCTGAAAGCCCTGTTTTCTCAACTCCTCCAGGGTGATGTCCTTTCCTATCTCGGTATTGCAGACAATCTCAACCCCGAGTTTCCTGACGTAGTCAATCTCCTCTTCAGTGACATAGTGGGGCAGCCGAGCCGGTACTATACCGTAGGTAAGGATACCGCCGGGTTCAGCCTTCTTCTCGTAGATGGTTACCTTATACCCGTCGAGGGCAAGAGATGCCGCTGCCGCAAGCGAAGCCGGGCCGCTTCCGATCAGGGCCACCTTCTCCTTCACAGCAGGTATGGGATCAAGCACCTGAAAACCAGTCGCCTTTTCATAATCAGTGGCAAACCTCTGCAGCCGTCCGATCTGGATGGGATGATCTATTCCGGTCTTCAGACAGGCTCCCTCGCAAGTCTTCTCAAACGGACATACCCGGGCGCATACTCCGCCTAGGATGTTGTTGGTTCTGATTATTTCCGCAGCACCCTTGAAGTTTCTGAACCGGATAGCCCGGATAAAACTCCCCGGATCGGTTCCGGCCGGGCAGGCGGTGCTGCACGGCGCATCCAGGCAGAGCAGGCAGCGGGAAGCTTCCTCCATTGCAGTAAACGGGGTAAAGGGAGGTACCGTCTCCTGCAGATACTCCTGGGACGGTTTCAGACTGACGCCCTCTTTGACTGCAATCTTTGCGCTCGCATCTTTTTGACTCACGTTACTATTCCTCCTTTTGAATCCGTGCCGCAGACTGCACGGATGGTGCACACATAAACGGACAAAGAGCCGCCTGAGGGGGGCTCTGATACAGGAGAACGGACGGAACGTACGGGTATCGCAAAAGCTCCCCCGCTGCAGGCAGCAATCGCCTTAAGCAACGGTAATCCCCGCAGAATTTCATACTAACTTGAAAAGGAGCTCTAGTCAAATAAAATGGTTTTCAGTGGAGATTCAGGGGCCGTTCAGAGCAGGGGTATGGAGCGAAATCGCCTTCGCTGGTATACTCGGTTCATGCTGACAGCTGTAGCGGTTCCGAGCATTACCGATTTCTACTTCTCACGCAGGAGGATGACCCGCCTAGGCGCCTCGGCGCTCGCTGAGGAACTGTACCGCCGCGGTCACAGTATACAATTCTTCGATTTTCCCTCGAGCACAGGCAGAATCCGTCCGGTACCCCTGCCGGCAGAGCTTGCCGATCTCAAGCAGCTGCTCCTGCCTGACGAGTTTGGACCGACCTCCTTTTTCACCGGATACAGAAGACTCGGACCGGACCCGCACACCTGCGCCCAGCGGATTGTTGCAGCAAAACCTGATGCGCTGCTGATATCGTGTTTTGCTTTCGCCTACAGTGATGATGCCCTCGCCCTTGCCCGAGCAGTACGGCAGCTGGCTCCCGGCCTGCCCATAGCAGTCGGAGGCGCCGGCCCGTCGGCTGCACCGGAGTACTACGTTGAAAGCGGACTCTTTTGCGCAGTCGCTGCCGGTGAAGCGGAAACCTGCATTGACGAGCTGCTCGACCTGGTGTTCACCGCCGACCGGCACGGAACGGAAACCAGCCTGCTTCGCGGCTCTCCCGCACCTCCAGAGCTGCTGCAGTGGAACTGCACCCTTCTCACAGACCGCCAGGGCGCACATACCGTTTCCCTCTCCCTCTCCCGCGGATGCGTGAAACAATGCTCGTTCTGCTCGAACTTTCTGACCCATGGACGGGAATTCCGCAAGGTCCCGCTTGAGAAGGTTGAGAAGGGAATCAGAGGTCTCCCGCCTGCCGAAACAGGCCAAGGGATGCACTTCGCTTTTGAGGATGATAACATCCTCCTTGATTCAGACTACTTTTTTTCCGTGCTGCAGATCATCCGTTCACGATACCCGGAAGCGACCTTTTCAGCGGAGAACGGTCTTGACTACCTCCTGCTCAGCCGTTCTCATGTACAGCGGCTTGCAGAGTTCGGGTTCACCCAGTTCAACCTCTCAGCAGGATCCCTTGATGATGTCATCCGTAAGGAGCAGCACAGACCCGGAAATGCGGACAGACTGCAGGAGGTGCTCCAAGCATCGCAGGAATACGGGATTCGTACCATTCTCTACGTCATCTGCGGCCTTGCCGGTGACACGCCCCGGACAGCCGTTGAATCGATGCTCACCCTGCTGCAGAGCCCGGCAGATATCGGGATATCACCATTCTACGCAGTCCCCGGACTATCCGGGTTCCCCGCATCCCTCTTTGCAGAACAGGAGCCGGGACTCCCCGCCCTCCTAGCTAAAGGCTCCTCCCTTCACCCCTGGAACCGCTGTCTCACCTCTTTGGAACTGGCGACAGCCTTCCGACTCGCCCGGACGGTGAACCTGCTCAAACACCCGCAGAACGACCCTGAGCTTGCCGCACTGATACGCAGAGAGAAAAAGCTCTGCACCCGCACCAGATCCGGGGCCCTCTTGGAGGTACCTGCAGCAGCAGCTGATGCGCAGATGACAGAGCTCTTCTTTTCGTCAGGAGGACAGGGTCTCGTAACCCCCCGGCCGGCTCAGGCTATAGCGCTGTAGATGGCCTGAAGCGCATTGAGATAGTCGCTGTCGTCCACCCCGATGATGCAGGTGATCAGTGATCCCCCGTAGTTAAGGTAGCGCGCAGGAATGCCCGCATCAGCAATAGCCGAGCTGACCTTAGCAAAAATTCCCCGCTTGTCGTAGAGTCCCTCGCCAACAAGCCCGATCATAGCGATACGGGCATCGGACGACATCTCATCCGGTTCAAGCTCGGTGAGCAGGCGGGTGAGAATCTCCTCCTGCGGCATCCCGCTGCCGTTCTGGAAAAAGAGCGATATCGAGTCGAACCCGATGGAGGAAAACTCAGGGTTGATGCCGTAGACTCGGAGTATGGTGTTCATCTTGATGAAGAAGTTGGGATCCTTGTGAAGAAAGAGCTTTTTCACGTAGAGCCGGGTATAGCCGACTTTACCCGAGACCCCGATCAGCGCCTGAGTGCTGCTGTCGCGGTGGGAGAGGATCATAGTCCCCGGGTCCTGCGGGCGATTGGTGTTCCTGATATTAATCGGAATCCCGGTCTCCCTCACCGGGGCTATCGCCTCCTCGTGGAATACTGCAGCCCCGATGGAAGAGAGCTCGCGCGCCTCCTCATAGGTCAGCTCGCTGATCGTTTTCGGGTTCTCCACAATCCTCGGATCTGCCATGAGAATCCCCGATACATCAGTCCAGTTTTCATACAGCTCGGCTTTCATCGCGTTAGCGGCGATCGCTCCGGTGATATCCGAACCTCCGCGGGTAAAGGTTCTTACATGCCCGTTCGGGGCTGAGCCGTAAAATCCGGGTATGACGCAGCACGCATTCTCTGTTACTGCATCCCGCAGAAGACTGAAGGAAGAACTGTCAACGGTACCGTCGTCCTGAATGATGATCCGCTTTTCAGCATCGACGAACCGCCATCCGAGATAATCGGCAAGAATGACGGCGCACAGGTATTCGCCCCGCGAGGCGGCGTAGTCGGGAGTTCTTCCAGAAGCAATCTGCTCCTCAATATGGTCGAGCTCCCGGCGAATGTGAGCGGGGGAAAGTCCGAGCTCCTCAACGATAGTCAGGAACCGTTCCCGGATTACGGAGAACGGACCGGAAAAACTTCTTCCTGCCTTCGCCTCGGCATGACAGGTGTAGAGCATATCGGTTATCTTGATATCCTCACGGTTGCGTTTCCCCGGAGCTGAAACGACAACAACCTTGCGTCTCTCATCAGAAGTCACAATCTCGACAACTTTCCGTATCTGGGCAGAGTCAGCCAGCGAGCTGCCGCCGAATTTACTTACTATCATTACTGTCCCCCATGAACTCAGCTAACCGCCGCTGCCGGCGGGCATCGAGTTATTCTAAAAGGTAACGCGGTATTGTGCAATAGAATTCACGGCCTAAGCTGCTGCGCCTCGGAGAGCTCGATGCCGGCGAGACTGCTTGCAGTCCGCAGCTCCTCCGCTCCGTGTCGATTACGGACAACCAGAGTGATCACTCCCTCGATACTCTCAAGAATCGTCCGCTCCATCCTGCCCTGCCTGGGGGCGGCAAGATGGGAGGCCGGCCCAAGCTCGCCGATGAATTCAATACTGCGCTCTTTCTGCCTGATGACGACCCTAGCCTGCTCACCGCTGCTCTCCAGCGACTCAATCGCAGCGCCGGTGTAGGTTCCGAACCTGATCAGGTTATCCCCGTTTTTCACGAACCCGAGAAACCCGGTGAACACCCTTCCGAGAAAGGGGATTCTTGCCGCAGAGAGCATGCAGGAAGTGCCGGGTTCAGGAAAGCAGTTGGCCTGCATCCAGACCCAGGCTTCAGGAAAAGACCTCCCCCAGTCTTTTTCTATGTATCCGGTTCCTCCGTCGACATTCATCTTTCTGCCGTTGATGCTGAGACTGCCGGTAAGCAAGTGCGCCGTGGAGACGACCCCGTGAAAACACTCCATAAAGGGCACATACGCATACCACCCCATTATGCCGGGAGCACGCACGGTAACCGGGAATGGGGATAATCCGGTGAACGTCACCTCCGCTGTCAGGCGCAGGTCTTCATGGGCAATATCGACCGTCACTCCCGCTTCAGAAAAGCTGCTGCTGCCGACTGAGATGCTGAACTTCTTTCTATCGGCAGTAAACTCATCAAACCCGAAGGGAATATACCAGCTCCTGCCCTCACCGCTGCTGATAACCTGGATGAAGGAGTGCCTATTCCCCGCGCTGTCCAGTGATACTCCCGGTATAAGGGCAATAACTTCACCCTTATGCCGATTGCCGGCGGGGCAGGTGCTCATCTTGATATACCACCCTTCAAAGTAGGAAGACCTCTTCCCCCTTCCCTGAAACACTTCCGGATGAAACAGCGTATAGAAGCCCATGCCTCCCCCTCATCAGCTAGAATCGGTTGCCCGTCAGCTGCAGTGTACCACTATTTTGATGATAATTATAATAAATTTGGCATGATTGCCGTCATCATCACCCGCCGGTGCGGCAGGAACGACTGCGTCCGGTCTCTTGCATCTGGGTATCCCTTTCAGTATCCTGTCGACATGAACGCTGCTGATTACGAAACGCTCAGCGAGGCCGAGCTCGATGAAAGAATAGTCTACTACTCGGCTCTCGTCACGGAGCAGCGGCTTGCGCGCATGGTTCAGGTACTTTCAGACCGAACCCGCTACATCACCGTGGTACTGGAGAACATCTATCAGCCTCACAATGCCGCTGCAGTGCTCCGCAGCTGCGACGCCTTTGGGGTACAGGATGTCCACGTGATAGAAAACGGCAACACCTTCACCCCCTCCCCCTCCGTCGATATGGGAACAGCCCAGTGGCTTACCATTCGCCGCTATCGCAAGAAGAGCGGAAACACTGCCGCAGCGCTTGCAGGCCTCAAAA
>CAYSRK010000392.1:0-2784 GCA_964433385.1 uncultured Spirochaetales bacterium | reverse complement strand
TGGTAAGCCGGGTGTCGATCATAATGGTGCAGAGGTCGGGAACAACGGAGAACCCTGTACCGCTCTGGACTCCGGTCACGGTCAGTGCCGGGCCGAAGGGAAAGTTCTCATCAGGTATAACGGTTTCAGTCCACGCTTCCCACCGTCTGTAGAGCCGGGTGATCCAGGCGGCTGCCTTCCTCGCGGCGTTGTCATCCGCTCCGGCAGGCATGCCGGTATGGGCTGCAGTCCCCGGAATCCGCACCTCGGCCCGGTAGAAGCCCCGGGCACCGATAACCGCTTCGTCAAACCCCGGATACCCGATATAGACACCGGAGGTCTGCCCGCCCTCGGCTGTGAAGGTCTTCAGCCCGCCGAAGCGTCCGGTATGTTCATCCGCGTCGAACAGGACACCGAGCCGTCCCCGGACGGGACCGCCGTCTTTGTGGAACTCCTCAAAAATGTGGGAGAAGATGCTCACAGCTGTCTTTGAATCACCCGCTCCCCTACCGTAGAGCCAGCCGTCACGAATTTCAGCCCCGAAGGGGTCAGCATGCCAGGACTCCCGGTTCCCCGCGGCAGCGGTATCGATGCAGGCATCAAGCAGATAGCGCGGACCGTCCGATCCGGTTTCAGCGTAAAGGGCAAGCGCTTGACCGCTGCTGTCGCAAAGCAGCCTTGCAGGAAGACCGCGCTGGGAAAACCAGCGCAGGAGTACGGCGAGAATAGCGGCTGGATCATCAATCCCGGCCTGGCTCGGCGTACGGATGAGCAGACGGGCCAGTTCAACTATGGAGCCGGTATCCATCAGATCACCGCGAGGGCAAGTTCCATCATCTGACGGAAACTTTCCTGGCGTTCAAAGGGTGTACAGGCTTCTCCGGTAACCGCGTGGTCGCTTACCGTCAGCAGCGACAGCGCCTGTACGCCGTACTTCGCCGCAATGGTATAGAGAGCAGCGCTCTCCATCTCGGCGCAGAGAACTCCGTACTCAGCCCAGACGTTCCACCAGTTCGGATCATCCCCGTAGAAGGTGTCGGAGGTAAGGATGTTGCCCGCCTGAACCGGAAGGCCCCTGCTCTGTGCAAGATCCCATGCCTTGACAAAGAGTTCCGGTGAAGCGCTCGGAGAGAAGTCGCAGCCGCCGAAGCGAATCCTGTTTACCGCCGAGTCCGTGCTTGCTGTCATGGCAATGATGATATCCCGCAGGGAAATCCGCTCCTGGAGCGCTCCGCAGGTCCCAATCCTGATCAGGTTCTTCACTCCATATACCGTGATAAGCTCGGTAACATAGATAGAAATCGAGGGAATACCCATCCCGGTCCCCTGTACCGATACCCGTTTGCCCTGGTAGGTACCGGTGTAGCCGAGCATGTTGCGCACCGTATTGTAGCACTCTGCCCCTTCAAGAAACTCCTCAGCTATGAACTTAGCCCGCAGGGGGTCGCCCGGCAGCAGAATTTTCTCGGCTACCTGGCCCGGTTCAGCCTCCATATGCAGTGTTCCCATCGTTCTCCTCCTTAGTCTGAATCAGTTACGGGCGGCTGCCTGCGCCTCAAGCTCTCCGCTGTGCAGGGTAATAAATTCCTCTACCTCTGCAGCAAAGGGCAGCGAGGGCTGAGCCCCGAGGCGGGATACGGCAATGCTCGCCACAGCCGAGGCATAGGCTGCTGCCTCCTGCATGGTCTTACCCGTGGCCAGGGAAACGGCCAGGGCGGCATTGAATGAGTCTCCGGCTGCAGTCGTGTCGACCACAGGAACGCTCAGATAGGTCGGGGTACGGAAGCACTGCCGTGCATCAGCCGTATGATACCGCGAACCCTCCTTGCCGAGCGTTGCAAGCACGGACCCTGCTCCCCGCCTAAGCAGTTCATCGGCAGCTTTTTCAAACTCCCTGAACCCGGCCAGCAGGGCAAGCTCACTCTCGTTCGGGGTCATGACGTCGACAAGAGGGTAGAGCTGCGGCGGAACGTTCTGCACAGGAGCCGGGTTGAAGATGATCCTCGTGGAGCTTGCTGCCGCAATTTCAGCTGCAGCGAGGGAAACACCCGCGGGAATCTCGAGCTGAAGCATCAGCACATCAGCTTCCTCGATGCTTCTGCGGTTCTGCTCTATCCATGCAGCCGTCACTGCATAGTTGGCTCCGGGATAGAGGATTATGCTGTTCTCACCGGCTTCATCAACGGTGATGTAGGCAACTCCGCTCGGCGTATCGCAGCGCATAATCGTATCGGTCCTGACTCCCTCCTCCTCCAGATGGGCAAGCTGCTCCTGTGCAGCCGCATCATGACCCAGCGCCCCGATCATCGTCACCTCTGCGCCGAGCCTGGCTGCGGCAACGGCCTGATTGGCCCCTTTGCCCCCGAACGCGGCCGCTGTATCCAGCGCCGTCACCGTTTCTCCCGGTTCCGGACGGCGGGCTACCCGCATGATGATATCCTTGTTGATGCTGCCGACTACGGTAATCTTCATGGTACGTTTCTCCCCCTGCAGCCGTCCTCAGCCCCGCGGCGGCAATGCTAAAATACGAGCCTGGTCTCACCCCTGCCTCTGCGGACAAGGGCCCGGGCTCGTTCGGATGCTTCGTCTATGATACCCCGGTAATCGCAGGTCAGCCTGCCGTCCCGCTTGACCAGGGTTCCGCCTATCCAGACATGGGTTACCTCTGTCGGTCCGGCTCCGTAGATCAGAGCGGAGAGCGGGCTGTAGACCGGTGCTGTCCTGAGCGAGGCGAGGTTCCACAGGACGAGATCGGCCGGAGCGCCTGCCTTCACCCTGCCTGTTCCGAAAGGAAGGGCCTGATGG
>CAYSRK010000391.1:0-6824 GCA_964433385.1 uncultured Spirochaetales bacterium | reverse complement strand
GAACGGAGAAGTGGTCGTGAAGCAGTTGAAGACAGAACACGCCACGAAAGAAGGTCGTCCCGTAATGTTTGACCTCTCCGAAGAGTCTGACGGGTCGATACGGTTGATGGACTATCTCCCTGCGTTCAAGGACCTGTTGACCAAGGATGTGACCTATTTCATCGATGAGATTGAGCGCAGCATCCATCCTCTACTGATCAAGGAGATCATCGGCAAGTTCTCTGCCGACGACAATACCAAGGGGCAACTGATCTGTACAACTCATGAATCAAATCTGCTTGATCAGGAGATCTTCCGGCAAGATGAGATTTGGTTTGTCGAGAAAGACCTCTCGGGAAGTTCTGATCTGTATTCTCTGTGCGATTTCAAGGAGCACAACACGAAGGATATCAGGAAGGGTTATCTCTCCGGTCGGTACGGATCCATACCGTTCCTTGCAAACTTGAAAGATCTTAACTGGGACGCCTATGATTTTAGGGAATAGGCTGTATGAGCGTAAAGAGCCGGACAGAGATGCAACCCTTTGCATAATTTATTGCGAGGGAAGCAAAAGGGAACCGCAATACTTCCAATACTTCGAAGGACTCAGCTCCAGGATCATTCTTGAAGTCGTGGAGGCCGATTCTCATGGTGACAATTCCCCGTCGGGTTTGTATCAGCGAGCCTGCTCTGATATCGAAGGCTCCAGTCCTGGCTCACTTGTCAAGTATGAGGTGGGGGAAGGGGATCAGGTCTGGTTCGTCATTGATACGGATACATGGGGTTCGCACATTCCTAATCTGCGGCTCGGCTGTGCAGGAAAAACGAATTGGCATGTGGCGCAAAGCAATCCCTGTTTTGAAGTTTGGCTCTACTATCACTTGTTTGTTTAGGATGCAGCATCTGTCGTGTTGGCTGACTGCACTGCATGGAAAAACCATGTGAACGCAATGATCCCGGGAGGATTTGACAGCAGGAAGCATCCAATCTATATTGCAGATGCCATTGCCAATGCCCAAAGATACTTCAGGACAGCTGGCGTGGAAGTTTTATATGGATCCACGGAAATATTCAAGCTTGGGAAAACGCTCTACCCAATGATTGATTCGGCCGTTGAGAGGGCCAGGCGGATATCTGGGTTGTAGACTGAAAGTGATTCTGATGGGCTCTCATCAGGTTTCGGTATCATAAGAGGCTTGGTTTATTTGCTTATTTGGTAATGTATCATATAACGATGAAATTGTATGCGTGTTGAGATTATCCATTACCAGCACGACTTTCTTCGCATCTGGATACTGATCATCAAGAAGCCATTGAATTTTTTCCGCCCGAGCCGCCCTGGTTCTTCTCTCCTGAGCGTCAGCATATCGCCATCCGGCAAGCGGTTTAGTAAAAAGGAATATTGAGGCAGTGCCAATGCGAATATATTCGTTACCGTCATACCCGATACCATGCTTTTTAAATCTCTATCGTAGATCAGCAAAGAACTGTACAGGTTTCTCACCCATGAAAACCACTGGATAGTCTTCAGCATATGCACGGGTATAGACTGCAAGGACATCTTCCATCGCTGCAGCAAATGCAGCATACTGTTTTACAGGAATACACCAGCATCTCTTCAGGTGAGGCTTCCATTCGTTTTTTTAACGTGTGACTGACTGTCATCGCAGATATGGAGTCTATAAACCCAAGTTCAACACACTTGTCGGCAAGCAATCGTACTTTCCATCTGCTGTAACCTTCGGGTGGATCGGCACACGCCAAGAAGATAATATGAGCTTCCACTTCTCCGGTGACTTTCGCCGGCACAGAAGGTGTCTTCCTTTTTATTCGAGCTTAACACGATTCCAACCCCTGTTCGGCAAACGCTGCTCTCACTTTCTGTATCGTAGTTAAGGAAACATGAAAAGCGATGGAAACTTCCTTCACTGTCATGGGCTTTTTCCCACAACGGTCTGAAGCCAAAAGAACATTTGCTTGCATGATTGTTCGAGCCGGTGAGGTTCATTTTTTCACAATCCCTTCGAGTTTCTTTCGATCTTTGCCCGACAGTTCTATGAGATACTGTATCGACGGCATATGGACTTCCTCATTTATGATATCATATAAAGAAGTATAGTCATTAGTGGTTTTTACAACATTTGGATGTTACCTACTGGCAGTATAAGAGTGAGGAGGAGAGCAGATCATGCAGGTTATCAGGGCGGCCATAGCAACAGACGATGGGTTTAACTGCAACACCCGTCATTTCGGTGATGCACGTTTCTACGAGATCTATGATATCGGTGAGAACGGGGCTCAGTTCGTATCCCGGCTGGATAATACCGTTGACCTCATTGAGGAGGAGAGCCCGCACGGAGACCCGCGCAAGGCGTCGGGCATCGGGGGCCTGCTGAAGCAGCAGCAGGTCAATACTGCGGTTTCCAAAGTGTTCGGGCCGAATATCAAGCGGCTTATACTTCAGTACGCGTGCGTGATCACGGCAGCCGATACGATCCCTGAGGTGCTGGAGATACTGGTTCGGGAGCAGTCCCGCATACGCGCTGAAATTGAGCAGGGTGCAGGGCGAAAACCGTTGGACTTGAGAAAGCTCTCCTGAAACCGGCGCACGCACAAAAAAAGACCGTCTTACGACGGTCTTTTTTTCATGTTCCCTCTATCTCTTAGAGAGAGACAGTCAGAGAAGCTACGACCTTGCCGAGGTTTGAGGCAAGAACGTCATCATTGGTGTATTCAACTTTGGTCGTTGCATTGTCGATAAGTGAGGTGGAAGAGGCACCGGCGGTAAGCTCAAGACCCATGGTGGTAAGGATACCGGTAAGGTCAGCGCTTCCGTACAGCATAACATCTTCGTTCACCCAGTAATCAGCTCCGATGCCTGCAAAGATGTCGTTGCTGAAATCGTATCCGCCATTGACACTGAGGACGATGTCATCGTTAAGGGCATAGCTGGTGTGGGCTTTTACAGCAGAACCGGCATAGGTATTAATGTCGTTCCAGAAGAAGTCGACTCCCAGGGTAAGGGCATCGAGCTCAACGGAGTTCTGGTTGTTGATGTAGAGCTTATTGCCGGTAACGTCGTAGTAAC
This sequence comes from uncultured Spirochaetales bacterium, assembly GCA_964433385.1. Taxonomy (GTDB): domain Bacteria; phylum Spirochaetota; class Spirochaetia; order JABMQR01; family JABMQR01; genus M55B182. The sequence goes on along the minus strand of CAYSRK010000391.1, from coordinate 3,757 downwards.
CGTCAAAAGCGATGGTCACGATATCGACAACCGCATCAACCTTCACGCCCGCGTCAATAGCGGCGAAGTTGTCAGCAGCATCGAGTGCAACGGTCAGGGAGTAGTCATCTACAGCGTAGTCAGCCTTGGCAGCCAGGTCAAAACCGGCGGCGTTGTCGTACCCGGCAGCGACAGATGCGGTAATCCCGTCGGCAATCTCGGAGGAGTAGCCGGCAAAGACAAACCAGTCAAGCTTCGGGCTGGCGGAGTCGTCATACCAGAAGTCGAGGCCGAGGTCGAGGTCAGCAAGACCCGCATAGGCAACGCCTACACCGCCGTTCTTACCGGTAAGACCGAGCTTCGCAACATCCATGTCGGAAGCGCCGCTGTCATCGTAGTCGCCGTAGGCAGCGTAGCTTGCACTGCTGGTAGCACCGAGCAGGTCAACAGTCAGATCGCCGGCAACCACCTTGAAGGTGTCAAGGGAAAGAGCAGCCGCAGAAATCGCACCGGTCTCATCCAGAACCATCGCGTCAGTGCTCACACCGAGGACAGCGTAGATGTCGCCGGAGCCGGAAGATTCAGCTGAAGCAGCCTCAACGAGCACCAGTTCCAAATCGGCGGCCAAATTCGTCGTACCGGTGTCACCGTCAATCCCGCCCTCTTTTCCGTCCAGATCAAAGGATACGGAAAAAGTTGCATCCCCGCTGAGAGAAACTTCCGCAGCAAATGCAGATCCGCCTGCCAAAAGAAGAGCCATCAGTAAGATCGAAAGTTTTTTCATACTTCCTCCTAAAGTTTTCGGGGCAGGCCAATGACCCGCATCGTCCCTTTGTTTTTATTTAGCTATACTTCGACAGTATAACAATCGTCCATATGGCTGTCAAGAAAATATCAGCCGCAAACTATCTACACAGGGCTTTTTTTTACACTTTTTATGCATTTTATATGCAAAAAGCACCAAAATCAAGCGCTTAAACATCTTATCGGAATAAACCGCATTGAAAAAACGGCTGTTCTGTGCTTAATTGCTCATATGAATTCACAAAAAACCCTGAGTTACATCCTCTTCGACCTCGACAATACCCTGTATCCCGCCTCGAGCCGGGTGGAACAGGCCTTCAACCGCCGCATCATTACCTATGTGGCCCGCTTTCTCGCCATCACCATGGAGGAAGCCGAATCCCTCCGGGCACAAGGATTCATCTCCCACGGAACTACTGTTTCCTGGCTCATAGCCGAACACGGGCTGACCGATATCGAGGACTACCTCGAGTGGATCCATATGAAGGATATCGGCGACTATATCACGCCCAATCCGGAGCTTGCCGCAATGCTCAGGCGGCTGCCGCTGCGCCGCTCCATCCTCACAAACGCCGTGCGGGAACACGCTGAGCGTGTTCTCGAAGCTCTCGGCATCCGGCAGGAGTTCGAACACATCTTCGACATCCGCGACTACGACTTCCAGAACAAACCAGCCCTCGCCTCCTACCGGACCGCCCTTGACGCCATCGGCATTCCCGCCGGCGAAGTGCTCTTCATCGACGACAATATCAACTTCATGCAGCCGTTCGTCGACCTCGGAGGAAACGTGCTGCTGATCGATGAAGAGGAACGGCATGCTGCTTCCCCGTACCCGAGAATCCGCTACATCACGGAACTTGAATCGCACCTCAGGCAGGCCGGCTATCTCGCCTGAACCCCCTCAGCCGTCGTCCCACGCCTCCTGCTCCCGCCGCCACCGGGAAAGATCGAGGGAAAACCGCTCGCTGAAGGGGGTGAAGCCCCGCTTCTCCACAGCGGCAATGATAACCGCAGACTTGCCGCTGAGTTCGATGATCAGCCGCGCCGCATCGGTTTCTGCCGCCCGGGCGCAGAGCGAATCAACCAGCAGCTTGCTGATGCCCAGCCCGCGGTAGCGCGGCTCAACGTAGAGAAGACAGACCCGAAAGATGCTCATGCCGTCGGCAAGCGTCTGCGGGGCGGCTCCGATGCAGCCGGCAAGCTCATCGTCAGGAGCCTCGACGCAGACGGTTATCCACGAGTCATCAGCATCATTCCAGCACCTCCGGTACTCCTCAACAAGCAGTTCGTTGAGCGGATACTCCACCCCGGCATACTCGGCATCCAGCCGCTGCTCCCCGATCACCGCTATCTGCTGCGCCCACCTGCGGCAGTCGTGGGTTACGAGAAAATCGGAGAGAATCAGGTCGCTCGTATCCAGCTCAGGCTCCCCGATACGTTCAAGGTACCTGACCTCGGTCAGCTGCTCGTACCAGATGTAGATCAGGCGCTTCATCTCCCGCTCTTTAAAGTAGAACCAGAGCCGCTCTATCGCCGGCTCCTCCTTGACCGTGTCCTTGAACCCGCGGAATACCCCCTTCCCCTTCGCCAGCACCTCCCGCAGCCGCTCACGGAAGATGGGATTCTTCAGGGAGGAGACAAACTTCTCCATCACCCGAAACCCGTCAGCCGGCTTCCAGGGGGGAAGCTCGCAGTAACGCGCCTCCCGCTCCTCCTTACTGCCGCGCATAAACTCGACCTGCACCGGCACGCCGTCAGTCATATCGAATACATACCGGTTCGCCTGATCCTCCATGGAGAAGATCAGCTGATACATAAGCTCATCGCTCATCGGGGGAAGGGCAGGCTGGGGTATATCCGTGTAGGGCAGATCGTCCGGCTCTTTCTCCTGCGGCGATGGTAAATCAGTACTGCTGTTCATAATGACAGTGTAGACCAAACTCACCGTTTCAGCAAACACCTTCTCCCCTGAATTATTCCCTTGACACAGAGGGCGGTTACATATGATAACTAGGGGGTAAGCATTCGGTAATTTCTTGTACCGGATGAGCATAGTTATAGGGAGAAAGCACATGAGTATTATTGAATTTATTGAGGCAAGAGAGATCCTTGACTCACGCGGCAATCCGACAATTGAAGTCGACGTTATCCTTGAGGACGGGTCGATGGGCCGGGCGGCTGTTCCCTCAGGAGCATCCACCGGGGTCCATGAAGCAGTCGAACTGCGTGACGGCGATGCTTCACGCTACCTGGGAAAGGGAGTTCTGAAGGCCATCGATAACGTGAACAATACCATTGCCGGCGAACTGATCGGGCTCGATGCGCTTGACCAGGTCGACATCGACCGGGCGATGATTGAACTCGACGGAACCGAGAACAAGGGAAACCTGGGCGCCAATGCCATTCTGGGCGTATCCATGGCGACAGCCCGGGCAGCGGCCGATTTCCTCGGCCTGCCGCTGTTCAAGTACCTCGGCGCCTACCACTCCTGCGTTCTGCCTGTTCCGATGGCCAACATCATCAACGGCGGCTCCCATGCCGATAACTCCGTCGACTTCCAGGAGTTCATGGTCATGCCCGTCGGAGCCGAGTCGATCCGGGAAGCTGTCCGGATGACCGCTGAAGTCTTCCACAACCTTAAAAGCATTATCAAGGCTAAAGGCTACAGCACCGCAGTCGGAGACGAAGGCGGCTTCGCTCCCAACCTCAAATCGAACGAGGAGGCGTGTGAGCTCATCATCGAAGCAATCGCCAAGGCGGGGCTCGAACCCGGCAAGGATATGATGATAGCCCTTGATCCGGCCATGTCTGAACTCTACAACAAGAAAACCGGCAAGTACGAGCTGCGCTGGTCGACCGGAGACGCCCTCACCAGCGCTGAAATGGTCAGCTACTGGGCTGACTGGGCCGCCCGCTACCCGATAATCTCGATTGAGGACGGCATGGACGAGGATGACTGGGACGGCTGGAAACT